>JBDRHV010000124.1:0-2840 GCA_043816465.1 bacterium
ATCTTCTTTCCCAGAATGACATTGAACCTGAAATGACGCTGGAAAAAGAAAAATATTTTAAGTATGATAGTAATGGAGTTAGTCACATAGTGTACTTCAATGATTTTGAAACACTTGTAGAAAAAATTGACACAGTAAAGATGTACAAAATCGCAGGAATAGCAATTTGGAGACTTGGACATGAGGATCCTAAAAATTTTGTAGAACTAGTAAATAATCTTAAATAAATTTTCAACTTTAATATATGAAAAAGCTATCAGTGTTCTTGAGTACTGTAGGCCCATGGTTACTTGGCCTCGTAATTATTACTGGTATTCCTTATGGATATTTCAAACTTACCAATACGACCTTCTGGGACCTTATATACACTTCCGAAATCACCATTTCAGATGGTAATGTAGTAAAGAAATATTCCAACGATAGAGAAATTATTCTCGTCAACAAAGAGGATTTCGAGGAAGACGGTATCGAAAGATTTAGTTATGTATCAGTATCACCGGACGGAGACAAAATGTGTTTTCTTGGTCATACTGTAGCACCAATCTGGGGGTATTGGTCTGATATAAATGGGAATGATGTCGTTCAAGTAGGAATTGCAGAAAACTGTATTTGGTCAAGTTCCACTGAATATATAGCATACACAAATCACACAACAGATGTATCTTCACACAACGTATATTTATATTCTCTTGAGACAGATGAGTCTGAGAATATGACTGAATCCCTGATAGGCGAAGAGATGATGAGAAGATATGAAGCTCCTGAATGGTCTCAAGACGATAGCTTTATTCTAAGTGATTACACTGAATACGATAATGCTATGGAAGAAACAGCATCAGGAACAACAAAGATAACAGTAGAGACTGGTGCACTTGAGGAGTATGAATAGTCTTTACAGCCGAAAACTAAGTGGTAGAATATCTATGCTAATTTGATTCATATTTATTATGGCTATTTCGAAGTCACGAACATTATACCGATCAGAGAAGAACAGGATGATCGCTGGTGTTGCAGCAGGACTTGCTGAATACTTCGATATCGACCCTGTTATTGTAAGACTCATATTTGTCTTTATGGTTGTATATGGAGGTTCTGGAGTTCTCATATATGTTATTCTTTGGCTTGTTATCCCAAGTGAATCAGATGTGAAGAAACCTACAGAAGAGACAGTACAGAAAGGTGCTAATGAAATAAAAGATAAAGCTGAAAACCTTGCAGAATCAATCAAAGATCATGGATCAAATAGGATATACCTTGGAATTTTTCTTCTTGTATTGGGCCTAGCATTTCTATTCAATAACTTTGGATTCTTCAATATTCTCCATGTCTGGAGATTCTGGCCACTCATAATCGTAGGAGTTGGAATAAGTTTATTACTTAAATCAGATGGCAAATAATCCTATCGCTCAGCCAAAGGCTGGATTCCAGGACATGCGAAAGAAAAAAACTAAAAAAGATCCAACATCAACAAAAGAGAAAAATACAGATTGTTGCAATAATGGATCTCCGGTATGGGCTATCTTTTTGGTCTCACTTGGAACAATGTTCCTTCTTAACAATTTTGGATTTGTACCTTGGAGTATTTGGGGAGATCTCTGGAGATTCTGGCCATTGTTCTTAATTCTTGGAGGAGTAAGAATAATCATGGGAAGAAGTATCATCTCAAATATCGTCTTGGCTCTGCTCGGTATTATTTTATTTGGATTCGTTTTCGTTTATTCAGCATTTTCAACGTCCTCAAGATTTAATAACTGGCTTGAAGATAGATGTCCTCAAATGCATGAAAGATTCCAAGACTTCACAAGCTTTTCAGACTCAAATACTGAGACAAAAAATGTATCAGTAAAAGAAGATTCATACAGCGATGTAAAATCTAGAATTGTCGACCTTAATATTGGTGCTAGATCAGTAACAGTAGAAGACAGTGAAGAGACCTCTTACATGTCAATGGAAACCAATTTTATCCAAGGTAGATCAGAACCTTCGATTGAAGAGGATTATAAAAAAGGAGTTCTTACACTTTCAGTGGACTCAGAAAACACCTCTTGGGGATGGAATATGCTAAAGAATCCATATATGGATATAGCCATCGGGAATCCGGAAATTCCAACTTCACTTAAAACAATACTAGGAGCTGGTACTGCTACTTACCATTTTGAGAAATTAATTCTTTCTGAATTAGATCTTCAGGTAGGAGCAGGAACAATGAGTATCGATTTGATGAAAGAGAACGTTCAGCAGCTAGACAAATTCCTAGTTGATGTTGGAGCTGGCACATTAAACATGAATCTTCCAGAGGATAAAGAAATCGGATGGAAGATTATATACGATATAGGATTAGGTACACTCAACATTGATGGCAACAACTATAGAGGAGATGGATCATACACGACAGACAACTATTCTATCGCTAAAACTCAGATTGATGTAACAGTCAACTCAGGGGTAGGGACTGTAAATATTGATATCGAATAAAAGACTTACTTGATATAGTTGAAGCCCATTGCATCTCTCATCTCGGAGAGAGTCTTGGCAAATATCTCTCTTGTTTTCTTTGAACCATCTAGTATCAGTTCGTCGATTTTCTCCGGACTACTTTCCCATTTTGCTCTTCTCTCTCTGAAGGGTACAAGAAATTCACACAGGGCCTTTACAAGCTTCTCTTTAACCTCTACATCACCAACGGTCCCCTTTTGATATCTCTCTTTTAAATCTGAAACGTCCTCCTGATTGCTATTAAAAGCATCATGATAGATAAACACTGGATTGCCGTCCACTTTGCCTGGATCATCTGGATGAATTCTGTTTGGGTCGGTATACATGGACATCACTTTTTTCTC
>JBDRHV010000125.1:0-2092 GCA_043816465.1 bacterium
GATGCTAAAATGCCCATATAACCTATTGTATCACCTAGATAGTTGGCGAGTTGGTCGATATCGAAATTGTCGATTTCATTTTTATTCTTTAATTCGAAAACAACAAGAAAATTCTTATGACCTTCTCGAATATATCTCCAAAATGATGTGTCGGATTCATTTGTAAAGATTATATCTCTGATCTCGGTACCATATTCTGTACGAACCTGGGATTTTCCATCTATTAGCTCAGGTTCAAAAAGATAGTTTAAAATTTTTAGAACCAGTTTTTGATACTCATAAGCATCTCTTAAACCACTATCAAGCGATTTCAAATCTTTGATTAACCCATCGATATCGATAGCTGTATCAGACTCCACAGGTACTGGTTGTGCCGCGTCGACTGTACTTTCTTTCTTCGCAACATATTTATCGATTCGATGGATCTCTTTTCGAGTTATTTCAACGACCTCTGGTTTCTTTGGAAGACTTACTTTGGTCGAGACCGTTGGCTTCTTTCTAAGGATTTTCTTCTTTGAAGGGAGAAAAAGCGTGAACTCAGAACGCAGATAATCATCAAAATTTATCCAAGGAAGTATTCTGACTATGCGTCGCGGGACAAAAAGTAAAGGGCTGTTGGTAAAAGGATTTATAGGCAAATCTTCATATCTATCTTCCCACTCACCATTTTCAAAATTGAAAATATGTGTAATTGGCACAGCTTTTTTCAATGGTATATTCCACATTTCACATTGTCTCTTTGTGTATTGGATTAGGCTATCTTTTAGAATGTTTGCTGTAATATCGCTAACCCTATCAGCGCCTATACCTAATGACACGAGTTGCAATTCCTCAATATGTTTCAATCCTCTTCTCGCTAAGCTAGGACTTGCTGTCAGAGTCTCAAATACAAGGTTATTGAGATAAGTACCGAGGCCCGATCCTTTTGTAGTTCCCATTGCATATCCTAGTCCGATCTCGTGGGCTTCAGGAAAATCGATCAAATACTCAGCTTCTTTTTTCTTTCCCTTTTCAAATAGCTTGATTGCATAATTGAACATTTCTAGCATCCTTGAATGCAAGATCCTAAACTCACTGTTTTGAGCTTTGTAGAGAAGAATGGGGTCAATGCAAAGTCTTCTGTCTTGTTCTAGGTTCGGTACAACAAAATCAACTTCATTTTGCCCGAAAGGTGAATCAAGAACTGTTGTTAGCAGTTTCATGACTTTTCACTTTCCAAGTCTTTCAGTTCACTGATCAGGCTGTCAAGACGTTCATGTTCACGTAAATAACTTCGCTTAAAACGTTCTAATCCTTGCTTTAACCGCTTTAATATTATGATTGCATCTCTGTATTCAGGATTATCACCTGCTGGAACAAACTCATTTACATGGTTAACATAAGGGTCTTCCTTAATTATTTCTTTGGTGTCTCTTACAATCAGGTTAATACTCTCGACGGTAAGGGCTGATATCTGTTCTTCTGGAGCCTTTTTGTAGATTTTATCCAGTTCTTCATAAAGACCATCAAGTTCACTACTGATTTGTTCCCACTTAATTCGGGTCTTTATCTCCTGTATTCTTTCAATTCTCTCTCTTTTTTGTTCTTTTTCCCGTTCTTTCTTCTTCCTTTCTCTAGCCTCTTTTAGTTCTTGCGGCGTTTTTTTGGGGCTCATATTTTCCTCCTTTGACCATAACTGGAATTATTATTGAGGCTGTGCATGCCAGTTCTGGGAATATCATTGCAGCTTTTTGCATTGTACAATTCGTTCTTGCTAAAATGGTAGGGAAGAGGATCAGGTTTACACTCTTATAAAAACCGATGCTCATATTGCCCCTGTTCCCCTGAACCCCCATGTCTTTGTGAATCCATTAACTTTTAGCCGTATTCTACCTTTTTGCCAACTGTTTTTCCACTTATGGTCTAGGGGAGTCTGGACCATGACTTGCTTGCTGCGTTGGACCAATTCTCACATTGTAGCGGTGGAAGCTTTTGCCAAGTCTTCCTGTGACCACACTCTAGATCAGGTTTACTTTTTCTAGTCTTTCAAGAGCATTTTGAACTTCTGCTCTTGTAAATTTTTCACCTTTGATTGCAATTACGTTGTCTATAA
>JBDRHV010000126.1:0-2107 GCA_043816465.1 bacterium
CTTACATAGGATACTTGATAATGATTGGCAAACTAGGCGACTGTTCTTCCGCAAAATGACTCGGCCAACTGGTATAAGCTTTAGTGACGGGCCGACATCAAACCAAGAATATGATAAGTGGTTCAAAGATATTATTGAAAATTATGTACTGCCGATGCAGTCAAGAGTCTATCCGCCTGGTACCGTGTTAAGGAAATTTAGAGAAGTTATCTGGAAGAACGGAGATAGCTACCTGCGTACATTGGGTACTTGTTCTATAAGAGTTGTAGTCAAGGGTCAGAAACTTGAACCATATGGTTATTACGATCTATGCATTAAGGAAAACTTGGGCTATCGCTTGCTTAGAGGAGAACTGGTATCAGATTGAATGATTGTTAAAGATAGATCAATATGCTTTGTCCATTTTTCATTTTTATTATAGGATGTTCTGCTTCCGGTAAGACTACCCTATCGCAGAATATCTGTCAGACTTTCACGATGTTTGAGTTTTCAACCGATCTGCTTGCTCTTAAAGAAATATTTCTTATCAACGATGTATCTGCGGAATGCGTTAGAGAGAGAAGGTCGGGTCAAGAAATCGAGAACTCGTTTTCAAATCTTGTTAACACAAGTTTCTTTTGGAAGGACTTGATGGAGAAAAGACTCCAAAAGTTAAAAGCAGGGGATGTTAAAATTGATCAACTAGAAACAATAAGCACCGAAGACGGAGGACATCGTATATTAATGCCACATTTATGGGATCAGGTGTTATATCGCTCTGTCGGCATACTAAGTACCAACAAATGCCATGTGTTCGAGTTTGCTAGGGGCATGGACTGGGAATACATGAAAAAAATTGGAATTATTCCAAATGAGGTTTACTACCGTTGCTTCTCCATAATTTTTCATGCTAACATGAATGTAACAGTAAATAACAGCCTTATCATCCACGTTTTCGCTAGCCGTGCTGAACGCGAACAAAGAAATCAAATTCGCAAGATGAGGGGAGAACACTTTGTATCTCAACAAACTATGAATGAAATATATGGATCTGATGTTTTCAGTTTCGTGAAAGAGCGTCAATCTGAATTTTTTCATGGTTTTTTGTCTCATCGGCTCCCGATTCCCGTGATATCAGTAGATAATACTCCCCCAAATCCAGAGCACAATTTCGGTCCTGTTATTAATCTTCTTAAGCCAATCTTAGATTTGCACAATTAATGAGGTCTCTTATGAAAGTGCTACAAGTCGGCATGCTAATCCCTTGGGTAAATACAGCTATGGAGGAAGAAATTCCCAATTTAGTATATTCGAATATCGGATTGCACTGGTCGCGATTGAGACCCAACATTTTACCTATGAATGGCCATGATACCAGCTATCTTGAAAGCATGCTATCGTCTATCCCGGACGCTTTATCGAAGTTCGACGGATTAGATCTGCATGCTATTGTTCTTGGATGTACTTCAGCTTGCTTGATAGATTCTTGTTCAGATCTTGAAATTTCCGCACCATACAAAAGAATAAAATTTATTACTGCATTAGACGCGATCCTAAATCAGATTGAGAAAATCAAAGCTCATAGATTAATTTTGTTTGCGCCTTACGATACACATACCATTCAAGCTGAGGTTGAACTGTTACAGTCCCATGGGGTGGATGTAATTAAGTCTGTCTCTTTAGCCTACGAAGATGAAATTCGCTTCATAACTTCCACGCAGATCTATGAGGTATTCGTAAAAGAATATACTCCTGATTATGATGCTATCTTATTCAGTTGTACGGCTCTTTACACTCTGAAAGCAATCGATATCATAAAAAGAAATCTTCTTATTGAAACTCCGTTGTTGTCTAGCAACATTGCGATCTCCAGCACGTTAAATGACCTCTATTGCCAGCATTACTCACATATGGTAAAAAGAGAGTAAGCTATGCCCAAACTGAAAAAGCTAATAGGCTATCTGTCCAATGAAATATTGTTCGAGACAATCAAGACTTGTGCAAGCCTGTCAAAAGTGCGCCAAGAAGTATCAAAAAATCATGATGATAACCGATGGTGGCCTGCAAGTATCGCGGATTGGCGACTCCGAATGGTTATTGCAGGTTGGAGCACAAGAGTTTCATACAA
>JBDRHV010000127.1:0-2125 GCA_043816465.1 bacterium
TAAAATTAAAAATATCTTCTACACCACGATTCTTCAGTTCAGTAAATACATTGAGTAGGGTCGAGCAATGGCGCGGTGGTTAAATCATGAATCACATCTTTGACCAACCCCGTTTCCATCGCCCGCCACATCAAACGCAGCATGCGATTTTCCCGCACTACGCTTTCCTGATAACTTCTTATCAAGGTTTATCTACCTATCTAGCTGACCTAGCTTTCCATCCCTCACAGTATCTGACACTGTAATCCGCGTAGAGATCCAGCGATTGATACCTAAGATTTATACTCCGCCTACACCAGCCGAAGCCCTTTTGCTTCTTCGCCCTCATAAGCTGTCTTCTAATTTTCCTATCTACCCAATTTCTTACATATTCTAGTGAACGGCTAGAATTACCTACTCTAAAGTAGTTAACCCACCCTCTCAGTATTGGATTTATTTGGTTTATCAAATCATCCATAGACTGAGATCGATATTGACGGAAAATCACTTTTAGTTTACGTAAAAGTTTCGTTCTCGACTCTATCTTGGGTATCTGATCAACACTTCTTTTTCCCGATTTCGTTACGTTCCTTATAAACTTGAATCCGAGAAAACAGAAGCTACCTCCTTTATTTAGGTCTACTAATTTCGTCTTTTCTAGATTGATCGCTACATCAATTTTCGAAAGCTCTTCCATTAGTCGCTTCTTCACACCTCTTTCTAGCCAATCCCATTTTCTGTGCTCATCTACCAAGATGATCAGATCGTCTGCCCATCTAGCATATTCTATATGCTGATATCCATCACCACTCGTTGCTTCCTTTGCACGCTCTAACATCATATCTACTTCGTTGAGATATATATTACTAAGAAATGGTGATAGTGGACCTCCTTGGATTATGCCACGTTTCCCACTAGTTTTGAGCATTAATTTTAATAGTCTCATAACATTCGCATCATTTACTCGTACCGATATTTTGCTTAACAAAATATCATGCCGCACAGTATCAAAGTAAGATTTTAGATCAACATCTATTACTCTTGCTTTTCCTCTGATTGCAGCATCTCTTACTTTCTCTAATGCTTCGTGGGCCGTTTTCTTCGGTCTATATCCATATGACCCAGCTTGAAAGTCACTCTCAAATATAGGTTCAAGAATTAACTTGAGTGCTCCCTGAACCACACGATCCCTTATAGCAGGAATACCAAGCGTCCTATATTTTCCTTTGCCTTTTGGTACCTCCACTTTCCGGTTTCGCATTGGATAGTATGTCTTGGATATTAATTCACCTTGTATGCCTTCTAGAAATTTGTCAACACCATCTTCTTCGATCGCCTCAAAGGTTACTCCATCAATACCAGGAGCTCCTTTATTGCGCTTTGCGATTAAGTAGGATTGTTGCAATGTTTCTATTTTGCATACATGTACATAAATACCCCAGAAGCGCCAAGACTTTTCAGCCTTCGCCTTGATATATATCTTCCTTCTCAGTTCTTGCAAACTTATAGGTGTTTTTATCATTTCACCTTTGCCTCACATCTTGTCAGAAGTTTATTACCAGTAAGGTGCCTTTGCTCCATGAGTATTACCTCACTTCATAGCTAATACACACCCATCCGCCACCTTCTCATCTTCAACTCATTTCCCGTTTTTGCGGTTATAGAGTCTACCTCTCTCCAATGTATTTCTCACTGGGATGAGGAAGGTTTCTCCAGTTGCTTAGCATATCCTTTGATACCATGCCGTCACTATTACCCCGTTGGTATCTACAAACGTATCAGTCTGGCTTTCATTTGTAGATTCTGTTTTCGCCCTTTTGGCGCAGGCTCAACTACCAATTCCACCATTTTCGAGGCCACCTATGTGTTCATTTTCATTACGGCCTAATATCTCGCTCCTACTCTACAGTAAGATTGTCGGCAGGCTTCAACATGTTGATCTCTCTTCATGCTGCTACCCAAGCTACAGGGACCGACTCTTCCCCTGGCAGGTTTATCTCCTGCTGAATATGCCAGCCTTCGCTGGACGCACACCAAAAGTTAGAGCCCTCGCTATCAGCCAAGTAGAACCCTAGTATATCCTTATGTCCCTGCTGATTTATACCAAGGATATTATATAAAGCCTTAGTAACAACTCTGCCTTCTT
>JBDRHV010000128.1:0-7161 GCA_043816465.1 bacterium
CTCTCCCTCAAGCTCTCCGGTACCTTTCTTAATTGCCCTCTCAATATTTTCCATGGGCATATTTACTGCCCTTCCTTTGTCTACTGAAAGTCTGAGAGCAAAATTAGTCTCAATATCTCCCCCACCTTCTCTTGCAGCAATTGCAATTGTTTTCCCAAGCTTTGTGAAAATCTTTCCTCTCTTGAGGTCGTTTGCGCCTTTCTTTCTTTTTATTGTGGACCACTTAGAGTGACCTGACATTAGAATTATTCTTTTACTTTATTCTCTTCCTTTGGCACAGTTTGTAATGAAACAGAACCACTAACGGGTCCGGTTTTGGGGGGCATTTTTGGAACATGGATCGGTCGCCTATTATCACTCCTTACGGGGTAATTTGTCGAGGACCTTTGATTCTCTTCTTTTCCAGCAAGTGATCTATTTCCTTTTTGGCTATATTCCTGATTGGTCCATCTTTTAATCTTGTCCTCAACTATTGCTCTATCCATACCATATTTTTCTCTGGACAAAGCGGTAATCTTATCCTTACTACCCACTGGTGAATATCTAACATCCAAAGATCTCGCACTGAAAGGCTGAGACACCACCCCATCGATCATAAGCTTAATATACATATTATGTCTTTCGAGGGTAATCAAATCTTCCTCTGTAAATGTAGGAGAAAATTCTTTTCCAACAAGAGTTGCATCTGTAGGACCTACAACAAATGATGCAAAAGATCCGACATTTCCAAATATTGCTTTCCTTACCTCCTCTGGAAGCTGATCAAGATATTGGTGGGTAAGATGCAAGCAAAGTTTGTACTTTCGAGCCTCTGAAAGAATCTTCGAAAATGATTCGGTGGCATAGTTTTGAAACTCATCCACAAACAGGTAAAAAGGTTTTCTATCTGCTTCAGGAATATTTACCCTTTCCATTGCCATGGCCTGTAACCTTGTGACAAGCATTCCCCCAAACAATGCACTACTCTCCTCACCCATCCTCCCGTGAGAAAGATTTACCAAAAATATTTTCCCGTTATTCAAGATGTCATCAAGGTCAATTGTAGACTTCACCTGACCTACTATATTTCGGATCGTTGCGGAAGATAGAAATCTTCCGACTTTATTTTGAATAGGAGCAACCGCCTCTGTCACCAGCCTTGAGTTTGTTTCCATCGACGCAAACTCTTCTTCCCAGAATTTTTTAAGTAATGGATCCTTTATCTGCTTCACTATAAATTTTCTATAATTTCTATCTATCAGCATTCTTTGAATTGCAAGTAGAGTTGTACCCTGCACTTCGAGAGCAGTGAGTATCGCATTGTGAAGAACATACTGAAGTCTAGGACCCCATGAATATTCAAAGTGTTTTTTGAAGACCTCGACTACACCATCTGCAACAAGATCCCTTTGATCAGGATTATCAAGCTGAAGAAGATTGAAACCAATCGGTCGTTCCATATCTGACGGATCTACATATACAACATCTTCCATTCTATTTGCAGGTATATAGTCAAGGATATCTTCAACAAGATTTCCGTGTGGATCAATCACCCCTACTCCGTGCCCAGATAAAATATCTGAAATAATCATATTTTTAAAAACAGTAGACTTTCCTGTACCGGTTTTACCAAGTAGGTAAAAGTGAAGAGGTCTATCTTCTGGCTTTATACCAAAAGAGATTCTTCTCCCCCTATAATTTGTCTCCGCAAAAATATTTGCATCCTCTGTAGGAAGGTCCATAGGTGGTTCGGCTTTCTTTGCCCTCGACCAACTGATATTTGGAGTTTCAACAGAAATATTAGGCAAGTGATATAGAGATGCAATTTCTGAAATACTCAATATATCCGGAGTTTCAGATGATAGAAATCTCTTAGTATAATCATCATATAATTCCTCACCAGTCTTCTTCGTTTCTGATCTCACAAAATAATTCAAGTTCGCAGTGGAAAATTGTTTGAAAGATGCTATTACATTTTCCAACAACTGGTCAGCTCTATCTGAAGAAAGGGCCTTTGTGACAATTCTGATCGCTACTTCAAATCCCACCTTCGCCATTTTATCCGATATTTGAGTAATCTCTTCATCTTGACCTGGTAGCAATTTAACCGTTGGTTTTTGGACAACCTTCCCATCAGAAGGGGTCACGGTAAAAAAGATACTCAACATCCCGACTACCAAGCTCAACGCTGTCTTAAAAATACCAGAACCCATCCTTGGTTTTGCTGTGGGATCCTGACCATCCTGAACCGCACTTATATAGCTCTTGGAGATCTCCTGCCAATTGTTCGCCACAGGTCTTACTAGTACCTGTACCATTATCCGCTCTCCATCTTCCACATCAGCAAGTGTACTCGTAATAGAAGCAAGAGGATCAACCTCGAAATCTCTGAAAGTTTTAATTGGAAAAACAAAATCTTTTGCCATTTCAATCTCTGAGGTAGATATATATGGCCGATATGATGACGGATCAACATTCTCAGGGGCTTTGTTTATGTAGTCTTCAACCTCAGATATATTTGCATTTGGATACTGCGCATATATCTGACCCTCCACAAATTTAAAGAGATATTTCGGAACAACAGCATAAAAATTAATTCCGGTAGCTTTATCAGAAATAAACTCAAAGCTTAAAAAATCAACTGATCGCTCGCTGTCCTTTAAAATACCATGGAGAGATGCAAACATCTGTTCGGAAGCTAGAGGAGTTTTCTCGTTCAGTCTAGGTACTTCTACATGAAGAATGACAGGGTCACGGATTATTTCAAATATTATATCGTCGTCTTTATTACGGAAAAATAGGAAGTACAAAAGTACTGAAATACCCAGTATAAACATTAGAATAAATACAATTTCCACGGAAACTAGTATAACTTTAGTGCTCTGAAAAGTCCAACCCCAACACGATAATTATGTCTCCAGTAGTGATAAAATCAGGCCTTCTTTCTACCACCTTTATATTTTCGCCCCACAAATCAACAATCTTTTCTAATGTATAGGAAAATTCATCCATGTCTGTCACAAACACCGTAGTTTGTTCCCACTCTCCTGGTGCATTCTGAACCCTAATCACATCTGCTCCCAAATGCTCTATCCATCTCTCATAACGAGAACCAAGACCATCTATTTTGCTTCCATTGAAAATCTCGACACGTGCCTGTTCTCTGTCTACCGTTAAATCCTGAAGATATCCATTCAACGCCTTATCCACAGATCCTTTCGTTACAACGTCTACAATATCTCCTTGGTTATTTGTTTGCTCCTGTAGTTGGTCTTGAGAAAGGGTAACTGAAAAAACGTTGTCAGCTTTTATCGTCCCAAAGTCATCGATAAAACTGAAGGCGCTTATTACATCCATGTTACTATATATTTGTGATATCACATCCCTATTTCTCCATATGTTTATAAGAGACACTGAGTCAAAATAATCCACCCAGAACTCATTCCAGTTTAACGCCCACTCCTCATACTCCATATCCTCCTCGAATAATTCAGTCGGTATTTCTTTGCGACCCAACTGGAGAAACCCACTTAGAGTTTCAGAGGGGACCCAAATATATCCATCGACATGAATTGCCATAAGTTCCTCTATACTATATACGGCATAGGCACATGTCTTTGGAGGAGTCTCAAGTCCACCTACCACGAACAAGTCTTTGATTCTTACAAGATTTGTATCAGCTGGATCTATTGTATATACAGTGGAATACAGATAGGTGTTTGGATGTATAGACACAACGGTCGCACTTCTCGATTCATAGTTCAATTGCACAATAACAAATCCGTCTATTTGATCCTTTTGATTTCCATCGTATTCTACAAGAAAAAGTAAAGTAAAAGGTTTACTTCTAGAATAAGAGACATCTCTATCAGATTCGATAAACTCATTCGAAAAATTTGAAGAAAATTCTAATTTCTTAAGTTGAGATATTTGAGAAGAAATAAAATAGTACAAAACTCCCAAAATTATCACAAACCCAATTATCCAAATTACATATTTTAGAATTTTTAAATATTTTTCTCTATTTTTCGAAAACTGAGTCTTTTTTTTCATTTCTTACTCCTTTATTGTACCAAAGGTCGTAATTCAATATCGTTACTTGTTCTATAGGTTATGCTCATATGTTAGTTTCCTAGTGTTACGTTTATGATACCTTTTAATACTACACTTTCTCCCGTTCTTAAAGTATTAATACAAGAATGCAAATTCAACACCAATAATATTACTATTCGTCACATCAAATTATCGAGATTGTATAATTATTCCATGAGTAATATTCTTACCCCAATATTTACCTTACCCATTACGTTAATAATTGGGGTGTTAATAGATGTACTCATTTTGTAATCTACTGATAAAGAGCGTTGTTTGTATCGCTTATTTATGGTTAAAGAGCCTATACTGTTATACCTAGGGGTACTTGACTGAGGTATTGTTTTCTTAATCAACTGATAACTCTTTTGTAGGTAGAGTGTGAGAGAAAATATTACACTTCCACCCCAAGTGGAACATCTTCTGCACTAAAAACCTCCCGGTCTACTTTCGACATCTCCCGCCGACCTGAAAACACCTCTGACCTACCTGGTATTACAAAACCCCTCTGAATTAATACTTTGTATACCTTCGGGTGTATAAATTCTAACCTTATACACCTCAATGCAATTCCTTCTACTTCCATTTTTTTACCCTTATACACGATATCCCCAATAATTGGCATTCCAATTGAAGACAAATGAACCCTTATTTGATGGGTTCTCCCAGTTCCAAGACGAACTTCTATCAGTGAGTACTTTTTGCCCTTCTTAACAAGTCTCGCATAACTGTTTGAGTACTTGCCGCCTCTATTGTCGTATTTTGACAACACAAACTTTTTTCTATCCCTCCTACTTCTCGAAATATACCCTTCTATTAAAAGCTCCTTACTATTCATATTTGGCTTAAGTTTATTCGTTTCTACAACAGCCCAGTACAGTTTCTTTGCTTTTAGGTCACCAACATTATCCCCCCTAAACTGGTCTGATAACATTGAAAGAGATTGGTTATTCTTTGCAATGACCATCAATCCAGAAACTTCTTTATCCAACCTATGTACCAAACCCACCCTATTGGGTAATTTTTCACCTTTTTGTTCGAAATAATACGCCAAGCCATTCACTAGTGTTCCACTATAATTCCTCACTCCAGGATGGACAACAATTCCGCTAGGTTTATCCAATACTAAAATATCGGAATCCTCATAGATTATCTCCAGATCCATAGGCTCCGGCTTAATTATCCCTTCATCTCCTGAGCTCCCAAAGGCCCCCAGATCTCTCTTTTCCTTATCACCTGAGACAAAACACCTGAATAGTTCTTTATCAACCTCAACCACATCACCTTCTTTTAGAAACACAGAAGGTTTGGATACCTGTTCTCCGTTTACAGTAACTCCGTTTGTTTTGATAAATTCTGAGATTTTTGATCGTGAGACTGTCTTTATCTCTCCCGTAAGAAAGTTATCTATCCTTCCTACTTTTCCTTCAACAACATATTTATTCGATTTCATCCCAAATAATTCCAATAAAAGCTAATATTAGACCAAACAATATCATAACTTCTGACAAACTAAAGTTCGCTAGATACCCAATATCTATCCATAAGAATAAACTTCCGAACAATATTCTCCACACTACATTACATAGACTACCTGCAACCATTAACACAAATCCCACTCTGCTAATCTTATTAAATCTCATTGTTTTTCGAACCATCCAAACTACGAGAAGGATTACGATGTCTATTATGTATGCCGACCATAGTGGAAGACCCTTAACAAGACCCAAGAAGACACCCTGATGCATCTCTCCTATTTCAAGCATTTTTGACAAAAGTTTCGATAGAAAGTCTATTGAAAACATCACAACAATAGCAATTTTTTCTTTACTGGTTACCTGTTGAATCTTCATCACTCGAATGGAACCTTGAAATTAGTTTATTCCACCATTTTCCAGATAATGTTCTATATGAAAGGGTATAACTCCTCTTTTGAATCTTTGTAGGGATCCTCTTTTTTTCAAATCTCATTGGTTCTTTTTCGATCTTTTTTTTCTTCTTAAACATTATCCTTATCATAAACACTAAAGAGAGAATTACCAAGATCACCACAAAAAGCAAATTCCAAGAAAGGATACAACAAAAACCAACTCTTAGATTTCTAATTGAAAGTATCACCGCAAGAGAGATCGAAGCTACAAACTTCCATATACCCAAGGTTAGTTTTCTAAACATATCGAAAGACTCTTTGGTCAACTCCTTCATTATAAAAAGAATAAACAATATCAAAATTGGATATACTAGTAACTCTTGCTTGGTATAAATATATATAGCCCAACAACCAAAGGCAGTAAACAACCCCACAAAATCAGCCAAAGCAACAGAAACTCTCTTCCATGATAAATGATGTATTCCTCTCGTAAAATTGATTCCTGCAATGAGCCCAATTGCAAAACCTTCAATAAGCACTGTATTAATACCCATCTTGAAAAATATCCATGGAAAGCTTTCCAGCCACATCACCTGTTCTTCTATCTTTTCATACGGAATCCAAAACCACCTCACCTCTCTAAAAATATCCCAGTTTAGCGCCATATACGAAATACGAGCAAGTATTATTCCAAAAAGGAAAGAGAAACATACAAAATCAAATACATGTTCAGTCCGAAAATATTCGTCTTTTTTTTCTCTCTTCAAATCTCTCCATAAGATAAACACGGGTACAAGAATTCCAACAACAATTACAATCCACAAAATATTGGTTGATGAAAGATTTTGAATAACAGAAAGGACGTCGAATCGCATTTTATTTTTTCTTCTTTGACTTTTTATTATTCTCCGATTTTTTCTTTGGAGCTGAGACCTCTTTGATTTTACTGTTTATACCCTTAAAGAATGAATCTATTTTCCTCCCCCACTGAAGTATCTTTTTATTTGGAAGGGTATCGATGTTTGAAATTGCTGGAGCTTTGATTTCTTTCTTCTCGGCTCTTTGTCTTGCTCCACAAAAAGGACAGATTTTCCACTCTGGCTCAAGATACATCTCGCAACTTTTACACTTAACTCTCAGGCTCTTCCCACAATCTGGACAGTGAATAAAACTCGGTTGGACTTCATATCCACAGTGAGGACAATCCCCAATTCCTTGCG
>JBDRHV010000129.1:0-2236 GCA_043816465.1 bacterium
TGCAATGATTACCCTAAAAGCGACAGGTATAAGTTCGAAATACAAGCGGATCTCAAGTCTTGTGGGTGGAATACTGATACTGTTGATTGGATTGCTACTTATTTTCAAACCTGAGATATTGATGTTTTCGTAAAGAGTTACAGAGTTTTTCTGTAATCATCTATTGCAGATTTGATTGCGTCTGCAGCAAGATTGGAACAATGCATCTTAATTGGTGGAAGTCCATCGAGTTCTTCAGCTACGGTTTTGTTTGAAATTCTCTGTGCTTCATCAAGTGTTTTGCCTTTTACCAGCTCGGTAATCATACTACTTGTTGCTATAGCAGCTCCACATCCGAAAGTTTTGAATTTTACGTCTGATATCTTGTCGTCTTTTACTTTTATATACATTTTCATTATATCTCCACATACTGGATTACCTACCTCACCGACCCCGTCAGCGTCTTTTATTTCTCCCATATTTCTTGGATTCATAAAATGATCCATCACCTTTTTACTGTATTTTTGCATCTTTATTTTTTTTCTCAAATAATGGTGACATTTCCCTTAGTTTACTGATTATTCCCGGTAGTTTTTCCATGACATAGTCAATATCTTCTTTAGTATTTTCGTCTCCGATAGAAAATCTGATTGAGCCGTGTGCTATCTCTGGTGACAAGCCTATTGCTAAGAGTACGTGTGATGGTGCCAGTGATGCGGAAGTACAAGCAGATCCGCTCGATGCGCAGATACCCTCCTGATCAAGGATCAATAGAATCGATTCACCCTCGATATATTCAAATGAAATGTTTACATTTCCTGGAAGTCTTTTCTTTTTATCACCGTTCAATCTTGAAAATGGAATATCTTCCAAAATTCGACTTATTAACTCATCTCTAAGATTCTTCATATTTTCTGTTCGTTCTCCAATATCTTGTGTCGCAAGCTCTATCGCTTTACCAAGGCCAACAATTGAGGGAATATTCTCAGTACTTGCTCTTTTCCCTCTTTCCTGTCCTCCTCCGTGAATAAAGGAACTTATTTGTACTCCATCTTTTATATACAATACTCCGATACCCTTTGGTCCGTGAATTTTGTGTCCAGAAAGAGAAAAAAGGTCTATATCTAAATCTTTCACATCAATAGGCACATTACCTACTGCTTGTACCGCGTCTGTATGAAAATAAACATTGTGTTTGTGCGCAATCTTTGTAATTTCTTTGACTGGTTGAATAGTACCGATTTCGTTATTTGCATACATAACGGATATCAAGATGGTATCTTTACGAATAGATTTCTCCAGCTCATCAAGATTTATAATTCCATTTTCATCCACAGAGATGTATGAAACTTCAAATCCCTCATTTTCCAGCGCCTTACACGTGTGAAGTATTGCATGATGTTCTATCTTACTGGTAATAATATGCTTTCCTTTGTCAGAATTTGCATGAGCTATTCCCTTAAGTGCCCAGTTATCTGCTTCTGTACCTGAACCAGTAAAATAAATTTCATTTTTTTCTGCCCCGAGAGCCTTTGCAACTTTCATCCTTGCGTCTTCAATAGCTTCCTTTGCCTCAGTACCGAGTGAATATATTGTAGAAGGATTACCGTATTTTTCGGTAAAAAACGGAAGCATAATATCTACTACCTCATGTTTTACTGAGGTTGTTGCTGCATTATCTAAATATACTAATTTCTTTTCCATGACAACAATTTTAGCAGATTTGTCAACGGTTTTATAGGAATAATATGTATCTAGCTTAGAAAATTGGAGCCCTTAATATAAAATCTCCACGGTTGGTTGATTGACTGAGTTGCTTCTTCTTTTGTTTTTGCTCTGTTTGTTCCTAGATTGATTCTTGTTCCAGTACCTATTTTGAAGTCATTGAGTGAAGGTTTGAAAATTTTTATTTCTGAGTTTTTGTCACAGATATACATGCAATTATCTTTCGGTGTGAGTCCTAAAGCTTGAGAAAGCAACCCTGGCCCGGAGGCAATTCTTTTGAGATTTTTTCCAAAATACTTTCTTCTTTCTCTCATTGTTTTCACCCCTTCGATTGGTTCAACAGATCTTATGAAGGAGACGTCTGCTTCTCCTTGATTACCAGTAACTATTGAAGTTATCGTATACAATCCCATTATTAGATATTCATATAAATAACCACCATTTTTATACTGAATTGCTGTTCTAATGGTTGGTTTTCTTTCATATGCATGTGAAGTTGGATCTGATGAAGGATATGCTTCGGTTTCAGTAA
>JBDRHV010000130.1:0-4425 GCA_043816465.1 bacterium
TTTAGAAGTTGATCTTTTTTCACAAATTTTACATCGTCTTATCTTCTAAACCTCAATATTGGATGAGTTCCTTTTCTTACTTGCGCTATCATTCTTTTGAATTCAGGTAATATTTTTCCCTTAAACTTCAATAGCTCATCTTTGCTAAAAGCTACAAATAATTTGAACTCCCCCCTGCAATTCAATTTATCGACGTCCCTAGAGGAAATCTCCAACTTAACCATAAATTGAAATTCCACATGAGACTTACAAATAATTATTTGCGAAAAAAATAAATCATCTGAAGTTAAACCTTTTTGAATCTTCAGAACATTAGTTTCCTCTATGAACTCTTTATATGCATGCTCCCTTATACAAAGAGTGTCTTTCACTTTTGTTTCATCTTGATTCAAACCACCACTGATATATGCTATTCTTTCAGGCCAAACAATCTCTGAGGATTTTTTCAAACCACACACTATTTTTCCGTCCGAAGTAATTGGAAGTACGCTAACCCAGCAATTTTTATAAAAACTTTCTCTTCCAAAGTTCTTAACTATCCAATTTCTTCCATTAACATTCTCAAGAAGGAAATCCTTGTATTCTATGGTTGTTAATACCAACCTAGAAGGACTACCACCTTTGAAATCCAAAGATTCTAAAGCGTAAATAGTTCCATTCCAGAATTTTTTTCCTACTTTTATTCCTTCACTAACAACTTCTTTCCAGAATTTATCTCTTTCTATACAATAACTTGGAACAAACTTCGCCTTCGGAATAACAACCACTCTCAAATTTCTAAATTCCTCTTCTGACAAGAATATACTTTTTCCTGTAGATGAACCCCTTTTCCTATTGTTGTTTAACATATCTCAATTATAGTAATTTTATTACCTCGTGTATAATTATTTAATTAATCTATATATAATTAAGAGATGAAGAAATACTTCAAATTGAGAATATTTAACCTTGTTATGGGATTTTTTCACCTAGCGCAAGCAGTCGTGATGTATCTCATATCGAACGATTTTTCACTTTCAATTAACACAAACTATCTTCAGTTTGACCCTACAACTCAGCAACTTCAACCAGTTATGGAGGAACTTATCAAAGTAAGACTAGCACCGATGGTGGCACTATTCTTGCTTCTTTCGGCAACCGCTCACTTTTTGATATCTTTTAAGCCAATATATAGCTGGTACGCAAAGAACCTGAAGAAAGGTGTAAACTATGCAAGATGGTGGGAATATTCACTCAGTTCCTCCCTCATGATTGTACTTATTGCTATGTTGGTTGGAATGTATGACTTGAGTAGCTTGATACTTATTTTCTTTTTGAACATGATGATGATTCTTTTGGGACTTATGATGGAGCTACACAATCAAACCACAAAAAAAACAGATTGGACTTCTTTTATCTTTGGCTGTATTGCTGGAATTGTTCCTTGGATTACTGTAGCTCTCTATCTATTTGGTTCAGGAGAGGGAGAATATAAAGCACCAGATTTCGTATATTGGATATTTTTCACAATATTCCTATTCTTCAACAGCTTCGCTGGAAATATGATTCTTCAGTACAAGAAAACTGGTAAATGGATTGATTATCTATGGGGAGAGAGAGTCTATATAATACTCAGTCTAGTTGCTAAGTCAGCACTAGCTTGGCAGATATTTGCAGGAACATTGAGACCGGTTTAAATCACTTCCAAATCATACTATGGGGTGATATAATACCTCCAAGTAAATTCTATCTTTGAGAAAATGATTCCTGGAAAATCATTCCTATTTCCTTATCAAGATCCAAGAGCAGGTTATATTGAAAAGAATAAGGAAGAACTCAATAAAATCGCTAATACTCTTATTGAATTACGAAATAATAGTGAACTATTTGAACCAAAGCCATGGGGAATCATATCCATTAAAGAAAAAGGAATAGACGATGAAACAATATTGTACAAACCACGAAGAGACGAAACTTTCATCTACTTGAAAAATAAATTCGGCCATTCTTCTTCAATTCATCTTCCTATAGTTCTGGAAAATGTCTCAACCATACACCCATTTAAGTTACGTGATGTAAGATTTGCTCAATACAAAAGTATTTTTCTAATATCAGGAGCCAATGAGTATAACATCTCACCCCATCTAGAGATTTTCAGGCAGGTGAACATCTCTGAAGTAAATCCAAATATTCCCATCTCACCTTTCATTGAATTTCATACGACACACGATGGAAGAAGAATACGATATTTTCAACCATTTCTTGAAGGAGGATGGGGAAACCTAGAAGAAACTATATTTCAACAAGAGATAGTCTTTCTGGATGAAAAACAAGTAGAAATAATAGATCCACAAAGAAAAGATGGAGGTGAGGGCCTTAGACTTGGGTATTTTGATACTAGATTATACGATTTTACTGGTGCTCCAAATTCAAACACTAACAGCACAGAATTTGCCGCAGGAGCAGTGATATACTAACCCATACAGCACAAATACACACAAGATCACAATTCCAGCAACAAGTAACAGTGCGATTACTCCGGAAATAATTGTCAGAATCTTCTTTTATCAAGAACCTTGTGAATCTAGATAGTATAAAAAATTTTTATTCTCCTCCCATCTCTCCTCTACTTTTATCCAACCCTTTAATCAAATTCTCTGGTATTCTCATGTTAAACAACATCATCAACCCAATTGGCAATACATATATGATCGTACTTAAATTATGCAGTAATGATTTTGAATTATATCTTCTTTCAGACGTCCAAACTCTTATAGGTACAATATAGTATTTTCCGCCAACCCTTATTATTCTGTTAACAAAATCAATATCCTCAAGTATTTTATATCTTTCATCAAAACCACTTATTTGATCAAACAATTTCCTTCTACAGACTACACAACATCCACCTTCTATAAGTATACCTTTAAAGATAGGTACAAATATATAATTAAGGTGTTTCAACAAATTTGAAAACTCTCTAGCAATTAAGAATAAGACGTTTTTCCCATCTGAATCTAAAAAGGTTGTCGAAATATCTGCTTTTTTCTCCTCAAACCTGGTTATAGCAAATTCAAAGAAGTCTTTTCTATCTAGTCGACAATCCGCATCAACGAAAATAATAATTTTCCCCATCGAAGCTGCAACTCCAGCGTTTCTACCTCTTGCTGCAGAACCACCTTCAACAATCTTACATCCATATCTTTTAGCAATTTCCCTAGTTTTATCTCCGGAATATCTATCGGCAACTATGACCTCCATTGGCTGCAATGTTTGCCCCTCAATAGATTTCAAGAGACTTTCAATGTACTTTTCTTCCCTATAACTAGGAATCACTACTGAAAATTTTTTGAGCATGTTACAAAGAAACTAATTTGACACACAAACAAAAACTTTTCGATCATCAAACTTCTTTTGATCTATATTTAGTACCCTGCCAAATTTCATATATACTTCCGATACACAGACCCAGAGGAGGATTTACCTTTTGTTTCAGCCATAGAAATGAAAATATTTAAGTTATTTCTCCTTTATAAATATATCACAACAGAAATACCCTGTCCCTACTATTCCAGATAGTATAAAATTTAAAAGCATGAAAAAAAGAAAACTGTTCATCATTTCCTCTCTAGTAATCTCTTTCATACTTGTTTCCATCGGTATAATACAATTTATTCGAAATTACTCAGACGGAACGCAAGATAACGATGCGGTGCAAGATGAGAATATTATTGATGATGAAAGACAACCGATTAGTTCCTCAGAGAGAAATGAACACAAAGAAGAACCAGACGAAGGAATTGATTATCATATCTCAGCAAATATCGTATGGTGGGATCAGTCAGCTGGATACCAGGTATTGGTAGATAATCCAACATTATTTAACTCGGTTTCTCCTTTTTGGTACAGCTTCAATGAAGATGGGTCTCTGAATAAAACATCATACGCAGAAAACCAAACTCTAATAAACCACTGTAAAGCAAACAATATCTTATTACTTCCAACGTTCACCAACGGACTCACGACAAAAGTTTCCAGATCTATTTTTAACGATAATGATGCATACAATACAGCAATAGAAAATATAATCACAAAAATTCAAACAAACGGATACGATGGAATACAATTGGATTTTGAAAATATGGAGGAACAAGACAAATCGTCATTTACCAACTTTGTCTCTGATCTATATGATGAACTAAAAAGTATCGACAAAGTATTAATTATTACTTTACAGGCAAAAACTTCAGAGCAAGGGACATCCAAAGCAAATAAAGCACAAGATTGGGGGAAGATCGGAAAGGTAAGTAATTATGTAAATATTATGGCTTATGACTACCACTGGTCAACGTCTGGACCTGGAGAAATTGCACCAATATCTTGGATAAGAGAAATCTTGGAATATGGGACAGATGTGATTGATAAGGAAAAGATTTTACTCGGAGT
>JBDRHV010000131.1:0-2797 GCA_043816465.1 bacterium
TAGTTGAATAATATCAGAATTCTATTATTACTCCAAGAAGCTAAAAGTAGAAAGAATTTGATCATAAAGTGGATCATAAGAAGTACCTTCTGGATTCTGGTTTTTTAAAAATATGAGATAACCGTTATTCCTGTAATTGAAATATATCCTTGTAGCATTAACATTTGGGCGTGCTTGTTGAAAAGAAAAACGATACATTACAGCTTGAACTCCTGCGATAGATATGTATTCTTTAGGCGGCCAAAGCGTCTCAGCAAGGTTATATCGAGGATCTCCCTTGGAAACATAAATAGTAATTTCATGATCATCTAAAGGCAAACCCTCTCCCCCAAGTCCACAATTATCAGGAAGCTTCCTTGCGAGTATAGTAATCGGCTCATCTTGAGGATTATCTTTACACGACAAATCTGCAACGAATAGATCTTTAATACCAGCCGTTCTAAACCAATCTTCTGGATACTTCACTTCAAATCCATACTCCTCATTCCTATAAGTTTTCCAACCAGCAGTTTCGTCTTTCTGTGTCCACCACTGCCAAGCGGAAACCCCTCCAACAACAAACACCAGAAGAATAACTATGATCCAGATTTTAGAAAAGGATTGGTTATACATAGTTTTTATTTTATAACTTTGGCGTAGCTACGCCTGTTCTCGTATTTTAATTCTACCGAAAAATCACCTGACCGGCGACTCTTGTTAACCCGTCTTGACAAACGATGTTGTGGCCTGTTTATTATCTAAAATATTCTGAGCGTTTCTACTGTAGGAGTAACTATTACTTGTGTCCCGACTATCTTATCGTGAATTGCCTGTCTTTTAGGCGTATATTTTATTAAGTAAAGATTTAGTAATAAAAATGGAATGGATAGATATGGAACAGACAACAAACCCACCTTAATTCCTTCCCTCAAAAAGGCTCTCGTAAATCCAACTTCTTTAAAATCGTCTTCAGTCACTACTTTTATTTTTGCTGACCTTTTAGCTAAAGTCCAACCATGATCTCCGATTAAAAGGCCTGCATAAAAAAAGTAGATGATCTTAACCAAAGTTATATAGTCTGTTTTAGATGCTCCTTCCTTTAATTCCTCAAACCCGAAATGTAAATAAACTTGTAAGTAAGGAATAAAAAGTATTAAAAATACAAAGAAGGCAACGATAACAAGATCGCCAATATGGGCAGAAATCCTTTCTCTTAAATCAGCTAGTTTAACTTCTTTTATCTCTTTTCTATCTATTTCTATTTCTGTTTCTTCTGGAACTTTTTCGAATTGTTCCAACAGTTCCTTCCCTAATATTTTTTCTAATACACTCATCGTATTAAAAGTTTAATAATTTTCTTGATTCTATCATAATTTACTCCGAAAATCTAAAGGTAGAGAGTGTTTGCTCAAATACTTCTGAACCACTTGGAGATATTCGTATGAAGAAGCTCGGGTCTTTATTGAATATTATCACGCTGGCAGATTGGGAATCTCCAAATTCTCCCAAATCGTAACCTATCAAACCAAGGTATATTATAGCTTCATATCCTGCGATATTTACGAGACTGGAGGCGGATGAACTCTTTGTGATTTTTTCCTTCATTTCGCTTGTTAGTTCCTGAATATATAGTGATTTCATATTAAAGAGACTGCCTTCCTCACCATCTTTCTGTTCATAGCTAAATTGAATATCTCTGGAATTGCGTTCGCTATGTTCAAGATCTCGGTTGTTTACTAGAAATGTATAATTCGGAAGCTGTGGGAACCTCAACTCATATCCATATTCCTCATTCTTGTAAGTTGTCCAGGTAGTAGTTTCTTTTTTTGTAATGCTAAAATAATCATCGCTTTCATCTGATAGGCCAACTGTACCCTTGTAAGGCTCTGTAGCTCCTACGATTACTCCAGTAATTAAGATTTTATATTTTGATCCTGATGGTGTATCTAGGGGCATTGTCCATGAATAATGATTGAGCTCAGGAGAAACGTCTTCTACAATTGT
Organism: bacterium; assembly: GCA_043816465.1. Classification (GTDB taxonomy): domain Bacteria; phylum Patescibacteriota; class Dojkabacteria; order SC72; family JAFGCJ01; genus JBDRHV01. The sequence continues at coordinate 1,984 of JBDRHV010000131.1, forward strand.
AGTAATTTTCCATGGAGAAACAGATTGATCTGTTAGAAAAATGGCTACCCCAGAGTCATCAACCTTATTAGTACTATATCTTATATCATACGTTCCATTTACCTCCCATACCTCTCCTCCATTTGGAGAAATTACTTTAATATTTGGTGATTCTTCTGGAATTTTAAAGTACTGCCAAACTAAAATTCCCCCAACAATAAGAACAACAAGAATAACTATAATCCAGATTTTAGAGAAAGATTGATTCATGTCTATTCCCAAAACTTAAAAGTAGCGAGAATCTGGTCATAAAGTGGGTGATAAGAAGTACCTTCAGCATCTTGATTCTTTAAAAAAATAACGTAACCATTTCCTTCGTGATTAAAATAAATTCTTGTCGCATTTATGTTGGGCAGTACTTGCTGAAACGAAAAACGATACATAACAGCGGGCTCGCCAGCAACCAATAGGTGCTCTTTTGGTGGTTCAAGAATGTTTTCAATATCATCCCATGGATCTCCGTAATAAACGCTTACTGTGAAATCAGCGTTTTGAGGTGGGTGTGAGTGTACAAAAAATCCGCAAAGATTAAGCGATTGCTCTGAAAAAATTATGATACTGCTGTCTTGAGAAGCAGGAAAACATAATCCTTCGTCTATTGGTTCATAGACAAACCAATCCTCTGGGTGCTCAACTTCAAACCCATATTCCTCATTCTTGTAAGTTGTCCAGGTAGTAGTTTCTTTTTTTGTAATGCTAAAATAATCATCGCTTTCATCTGATAGGCCAACTGTACCCTTGTAAGGCTCTGTAGCTCCTACGATTACTCCAGTAA
>JBDRHV010000132.1:0-2332 GCA_043816465.1 bacterium
AGGTCTGATATATGAAACCAGCACTTTCCAGGGCTGCAGCAGAAGCAACTATCTCTGTAGTAGTGCCATCTCTTACTCTATCGATCCTATAGTTCCCAGGAACAATTTCTGTAGTGGAAGGAATTCCCTGTCCTGCTTCTCCTAAAAGCTCAAGACCAAAGGTATAGTTGTAATTTAGATAGGCAACCCCAGGCCCACTCTTTGCAAGGACTTCCGTTGTGCCCTCTAGCTGGAGCACGTGATTTTGGATGTCCCGTAGTTTGCTGTGCAGACTTCCATCTGCGCCATCATCAGTTGGAGGCTGAGTTCCAAAACCGATTGCCTCCAAAACACTATACTCCAGATAAAAAATGATATCATCAAGCACGAAGGTGCTGCCATCAGCAAGTCCTCTAAACTCAAATCTGTCAATAAGTGCAGGATTCCATGTAGTTGATCCTTCGGTTGGTGCAACCCAACTAGCATCATTGTTTGGGTCTAGATCGATAATATGGTTTAGATTGCCATCGGTGCCGATGTCTGGACTAACAACCCATTCCCTATAATGGTTGGCATCACTGGCGTCAGAAAGCCTGATTGATATGCTATCGGTGCCACTAGCTATGCTGCCCTTGAAGGACACCATCCTAATGCGCATCGGGAATGGCCCATGAAATACATTCTGGTCTAGGGTTCTGTAGATTGTACCATCGGCCCCAGCAACAACTGTCTGCATGGACTGTGTGCCATGTATAGCAGTGGTGGTTACTATGGTTGGGTTTCCAGCACCCCCAGTTTCTGTCCAAACGGCTTGGAGTGCGGCTGATCCAGAATAGTCTTCAAAATTATCAAAGACCTTCGATATCGTGCCTCTAGTCAGCGCATCAAGTCCGAGGTGGGTAAAAGTTGGGCCGAATACTTCAGCCCAAGTTATGGCGGGCATAATTAATTATCCTCCGTTCTATTGTGAAAATCTAATATTTTTTGTATGGTCTTCTCCTGCTGGGTGTACATCTCACTAGCCCAAATGACTAGACAACTATACCCATTTTCTTGGTAATAATCTATTTTGTCTTGAGGGTTATCATTCTTATGCCAATAGTCTCCAAAGACTTCAATTATTTTTCTAGAGCTTTTATCAACAAAATCTGGAAATCTTTTCCCAATCCTCATCTGAAAATTGCCAACATATTCATAAGGCAAGCTGAGACTGTAAAGAATTCCTTGCATTCGTCTCTCTTCCTTTGACATTTTTTTTCGAGCAAAGATTTTTTTATACATCTCAGGATCATTTCTTACATCTTCTAATTGTTTGATTAATCTCTCCATTTCATGAGGATTCTCTTGAAGATATTTCTTTCTAGCCAATGACTGGTTTCTTCTAGTTTCTTCAGATAAAATTGTTCCAGTCTTAGATGTAGAAATTTTGTCTCTTGTTTTTTGTGTTACTTCGTGTCCCATCAATGCCAAAGACAAAGCATCTCGATGTGCTTGGCTGACAGGCTTGCCTTTGTGTGAATTTGACAAATCATCTTTAGCTTGTGGATTTTCAGAATAGAATTTTGTTAATCCTTGTGAAATAAGTCTATTATGCTCCTCAGTGTGTTTTCTACCTTTAAGTCCAGGGTGTGGGTGTCCTTTTTGATCTTTGCCAGCCTGTTTAAGTATTTCAATTGTCTCAGGACTATGTTTCTTTCCATAAAATGGATTCCCCTTTCCAGTAAATCTCTCTCTCTGTTCTTCTAATTTTTCTGGGGACATTGGATAATAAGGATGCCCAGGTCTTCCTCTCTTTGGATGTAAACCCTTATTATTTATACTAATTGACATTACTCTAGGGTCTGTCTCTTTAGTCAAACCATAACACCATATGTCTTTTCCTTTTCTAGGTTCACCTCGATAAGAGTATTCTTTCATTCGGCTATTATGCCCAGATACAAACATCCTATTGGGTTTGATCTCTGTACCACACCCACACTTGCAGCAATTTTGTTCCCCTATCTGGGGCATCTATTTATCTCCTATTGTGTAAAGTATCGGAAGTGATACTTTTTTATTGTAATTCATTATTTTACCTTCCTAATTAGATTCGGATAGTCTTTCAAGAGCTGTGTAACAAATTCAAGCCTGTTCTCAGCAAAGTCTTTATTGAGTTGTCGCTCCCAACGATCAAGTTTTGTTGTACGACTATGTACATTGACTGAAGTAGCTCCTCCCATGTGAGGCACAAACACATGCTCTTTTCGATATTGAGCCATCCAATCCACAAAACGTTGCCTAATGGCATCTTTTAGTTTAGGAGGGGCCAATTCTTCAAGTCTTTTTAAAGTATTTCTTATTGTATCTACAATAC
>JBDRHV010000133.1:0-3197 GCA_043816465.1 bacterium
GCTTCGAGAAGAGTCCCTCTGCTCTTCGAAATCTTCGATCCCCTTTCCGTAAGGAACTGGTTTGCAGGTACGTCGTATGGTAAGTTCAACAGTTCTGATTTTGTTTCTCCTGGCAATTCTGGTTCGAATTTTCCATCTTTATATTTTTTGTTGTATGACAAGATCATAGCCGGCCACAATATCGTGTGAAATGGGATATTATCTTTTGCGATGAAGTAATAATGCTTGGCCTCAGGATTTTTCCAGAAGTGTTCCCACCTCTCATTGTTCCATTCTATAGCGGCACTAAGATATCCCATGACTGCCTCAAACCAGACGTATATATCTTGATCTTTGTACTGGTCTATTGGGATTTGAATTCCGTATCCAAGTTTTCTTGATATAGCTCTATCTTGAAGTCCCTCATTGAGCCAGGCTTCAGCGAACCCGATTACTCTATCTCTCCATACTCCTTTACTTTTTTGGACGAGTTCTTTTATTTCCTTCTCAAATCCAGAAAGTTTGAAATACAAGACTGTATGTTTCTTTAAGACTGGAGTTTCGCCTGTTATTTTACTTTTCGGGTCAATAAGTTCTGATGGATCGAGAGTTCTTCCGCATCCGCTGTCACACTGATCTCCCCTTGCGTTTTTGTTCCCACAGTGTGGGCAGGTACCTTCTATGTATCTATCTGATAAGAATTTTTCAGCCTTCGCGTCGTAGTATTGTTCTACTTCTTTTGGGTATATATCTCCGTTATCAAACATAACTTTGAACAGGTTTTGTGCCACATTCTTGTGGTTATCTGACTCTGTAGTGGTGAATAAATCCCACTGTATGTTTAATTTTTTAAATGTTTCCAGATGGCTCTGTCTGTACTTTTCTGCCAGTTCTTCTGGACTTAAATGTTCTTTCTCTGCCTTTATAAGGATTGGAGTACCATGTGAGTCTGTACCAGACACCATGAGTACTTCATCTCCTTTTTGTCTGTGGTATCTAGCAAACACATCACAGACTACATTTTGTCCTGCAAGGTGACCTATGTGTAACTTCCCATTAGCGTATGGCCAGGAAACACCTATGAATATTGTCTCTTTGATCTCTAGTGAGTTAAAAATTTGATTGATATAAAAAGATTATACAAATATTGTTGTTTTTTAACAATAAAATCTATAATAAACGCTATGTCAGTAGATTTGTTTAAACGGTATTGCCAAGAAAATGGAATAGATGTGGAGACTATACAGGAGGGATCTTCTACCCATACGGCAAGAGATTCTGCAGAGAATTATGGGGTTGGTTTAAACCAGATTGTTAAGTCGTTATTACTAAAAGTTGGAGATGAGTTTTGTATTTTTCTTATTTCTGGGGATAAACGGTTGGATTTCGATATGCTGAAAGAAAGGTTTGGAAAAGAAATCAGAATGGCTACTGCAGAAGAAGTAAAAGAGGTTACTGGATATTCTATCGGTGGTGTTCCCCCATTTGGTCATAAGTCGAAGTTAACAACATACATTGAAGATGGTTTTCCAATTGATGGTGAACTGTTTGCTGCTGCAGGCAATATTGACGCAGTTTTTAAGACAGATCTGGAAAGACTGACAAGATATTGTTCGCAACCATAGACTTATAGTGTCGGTTTATGTGATAATCCCTCTTCAATAAGGTTATTTTGTTGTTGGCACATGTCGCGTTTTTTTGGTACTGAAGGTAACACAGATAATGAATATGAATTATTCGCCGAATACTTACAAAGAGAACCTATTCTCCCTTTTCCTACCTATGCTCTAAAGGAAATAGCTTTTGAGCAACTCCGGTACGACAAAAAATCTGATAGTTTCCAGATGCTAATTCATCATGATATGTGGGGAATGAAACCTCTGGACACTTTTATTGGTTTAAACACTTTTCTAGAAGAAGTAATAGATAGTTATGATAAGCAGGAACTTTGGTTTAAGGAGAGTTTTTCTGACGAATTAGGTAATAAAGATAAAGAAAAGTTGGAGAAGTTTACAGAGGATATTGTCACATTTGTGAAAACTAGTGTTGTCACAAAATCTTTGTATGAGATTTTTCCTGACGATAAACTAAGAAGGTCCTATCTTGGCGGAATAATCCTTAGATATCACAAGATGATCGAACCTCAATATTTCGATAAGCCTGTTAATGAAGAAGATGAGAGAACAAAAGATAAAATTGAGTATGGGTATATTGTCGATATGTTTGATTTAGAAATTGTGGAAAGGGTAAAAGTATTGTGTGAACGATTTATCGAGGGTTATGAAAAACATAAAAATCCTAGATTGGATAAAGTGAATATTGAGGGATTAAGTGATATGGAAATTAGAGTTATTGGCTTGAGGAACGGATTGATTGATGGGTGTAGATGGACTTATGATAATATCTCTAAAGAGATTGGCGTAAAAAGGGGGATCGCAAGGAAAATTGAAAAACTTGCAATGGAAAAATTTGGTAAATCGGGATCAATTATCAAGTTTCCTACAGCTTCCATTATCAGTTTAACTAAGGAAGATGGTTTACTGTTAAGATTTCTTACAAAGAGATTTGAGAGGTTTAGTCTAATAGATTGTGCTGGGAAGAATCCTTCAAACAGAATTAGAGGAAAGAATATTGTTAAGGGATAATTTTTCAGAAATAGATCGGTGAGATATGGGTTTGGCTCTTGGCCAAGTAGCATGCCGCTAAACCACATAATTACTCCCACCGATCTTTCCTCATCCGCTAGCTAAAAACTATATCGGCGCCATCCGATTATCTTCTACGATCAACTTTTGATCGCTTTTTTTCTCCTTCTTTTCTCTGGGGTTTTGTTTTTGGGATTGGTTTGCCGTTCTGATCCCTGACAAGTTTCCCATTCTCGTCTTTCTTGTAATTCTTGATTCGATTACACATTTTGCCTCCTGGTTATGTTTTGAGAAAAGCTTTTCATAACGAGCTAGCGGTTGAAATTTAATTATACTATAAATCTTACCGGAGAAGCAATAACTATAGGGCGGTACGTTAAATAAGATGAGGTTGGAGAGACTAAGATTTGAATGTTCGGCCGATTTCCGGTCCACTCAAATACATATTATATCTTCCAACCTCTTCTCCTTATCTGTCGCTAGTTAGAGATCAGATCACCTCCTTTCAGTGTTTAATCTTCCCGTTTGTTTTTGCGCACGGTTTTTGTTCTCCCTTTTCGGTGATCTTTTTTT
>JBDRHV010000134.1:0-8261 GCA_043816465.1 bacterium
TTGATTATTTTCAGGAATCCATCTGATTTCAGGATTTCTTCTAAACCATGTCATCTGTCTTTTTGCGTATTGCATAGTGTGTGTTTTAACAAGTTCCTTTGTTTCTTCAATGGTATGGTCTTTTGCATAATATCCATCGAACTCCTGATATCCTATTGATTTCATTGCATTGTTCTTTGTTGAATATCCTGACTTTCTGAGCATGGCATTCTCTTTCTCTAAACCATTCTTAAACATATCGTCAACTCTTTTAGATATCCTTTTTTCTAATTCTTCTTTTTCAATATTTATACATAGATACAACACATCGTATTTTCTATCGCCTTTGACTGGAGTAGGGGTCTCAGAATCTCTTCTCTCTATAGCTCTGATCAACCTATGAGGATTATTTCTGTCACTTTCATTCAGGTTAGAAATGAAATCTTTAGCGAGTACCTGCAATTGTTCAAGAGTCATCTTTCTAAGTTCAAATCTTCGTAGTTGGTCTGTCTGATATTCTGATAATGAATAGTTGTATACTATCGAGTCGATATATAATCCTGTGCCACCGACTAGTATTGGTAACCTTCTTTTATCAATGATTGTACCAATTACTGAGAAAGCCTTTCTCTGAAATTTGAAAAGGTTATATTCCTCGTTTGGTTTCAAAAGGTCTATTAGATAGTGAGTGATTCCATTTATATCAACCGACCCATCTTTATTTCTTTTGGATATATTTTCTTTTCCAGTACCAATATCCATCCCAACATAAAATTGTCTTGAGTCACAGTTTACAATTTCACCATTGAATTTCTTTGCGATTTCAATTGCCAACTTGGATTTACCTGATGCAGTAGGGCCACCGAGGGCAATAATTTTGGGGTTACTCATTATCAAGAAATGTGAAAAGTTGGGGTCTTACAATCTGGGTAAAAAGTAGATTCCATAGAAGTAATAATCCAAATAGTCCGTAATCTTTTAGAATATTAAAATCCAAGAGTCCAATCATTGAAAATACAACGATAGGGGTAAAGGAAAAAAATATATCAGAGGTGAGAGATTCCCGATCTGATTCCTTAAGAATTTGGAACAAAGGAAGAGAAGAGTTTATATTGTGGGATTTCCTTTCAAAGACAAGATTTTCAATAATTATTACAAATGAAGCCAATACAAATGAGAGTCCCATGCTAGAAGAAAGTTGATCAGTAATAAGTAAATAAATTGGTAAACTTCCTACAAAAAAAGCAAAGTTATGAATCATATTTGAGATAAATACAAAAGCAAGCGGAGAAATTAGCTTCTTCTCTTCGTCGTTATTGTAGATGAATTTGTATACGAGATTGAATACATAAAAAATTGATATTGTCAGTATAAAATTCATCACGACATTGCTTGATACAGCGTTAATATCTAAAAAGCTATTTTGCTGAGACATGAATACCATGGGAACGATTGGTAGGAATGAGATAAGCACATACAGTTTTTTGAAACGATTATCTATCTTCATATATTCCTGTAAAAAATAGAGTTAGATACATTAATAATGAACAAATACCTGATACATACATCAGTTTTGAAGTGCCAAATAAGGATTCAGGAATGAATTGATTAAGAATAATACCCAAAATTATCAAAAAAATAGAAAAATACACAATGTTTTTTTTCTCGGTGATACTTATTGATAGTAGAATGATTGATAGTGATATCAACTCTACAATTCCCCAAGTGATTGGAATTATCTTGGAGATAGTAAGAACTCCTGTAACTATCAAAGCTGTCTGGGCGACGTTGCTAGTGATGTCTTTTTCAATAAATAGCCTATATACAAGTCCGCTTGTAACAGAAAGAAGTACAGCTACAATTAATGAAATACCAAAGTTCACATTGTAAATCGACCTTTCCTCTTTGATTGAAAATCCTCTTATCGAATCAAGAGGGTCATTTCTAAGTTGGCTCGTAATTATGAATACTTCTTGTTCCTCAGAGAAGACAACGAGCCTTGGTTTTGGAACACCATCTCCTTTTGGTACTATCTGACCCAAGTATACTTTTCCATCTACAAATACACCCAAAGATGAAGCTGCTAACGAATCTGATAGGGAGTTCCATGTATTTGATTCCTTTGATGTGATTTCTATAGCGGTATAACCTTCTCCTACTTCTACAATTCGTGTGTCAGATACCTTTGATAAATCAAGATCTGTCTCTTCATAATATGTTGGGTCATATAGGCTTGCAGCTGAATAATCTGTTGGAGCATCTTCTTTTCGTTTTTGTATTTTGATTTCACCTTTTCCAGAAAGGTACTCTATTGTTTGGTCAGAAAGATAACTAGGGAGGTGAAAAGTGATTTGAGTGCTATCTATTTCGGTCCTACTTTGTAGGGCTCTAAGTTCAGAGAGTCTGTCTTTTATTATTTCAATTGTTGCTGGAATATATTCTTTCTTTTCTACTGTGATTACAAGTGATTTGTGATCAGAAAAATCTTGCGATAATTCGTAATCGAATCTTTCGAGGATGTTTGGGTACCAGGATTGATAATCGATTCCAGGAATAAGAATTAGTATACAGACAAGAAGGTAACCTCCGATAAATGAAGCTTTGTATAATGTTGGGAAATTTATATTTGAATATAGGGACCGTACGCTATTCCCAATCCTTGATAGTGCTTTACGTAAGTAATGTATCTGCATTTCCGAGTAAAAGAATATTCCTTCTATTTATAATATTCAAAGTAAATGAATCTCTCTTTTTCTTTCTGAAAATAAAATCATCCTCAGATAGTACAGTATATCTGATTTCTCTTCCGAGCCCCTCTTCTGCAGATTTGATTAGTTTAGCAAGAAAATCCATTCGTATTTCTCCTACAAGCATTAAGTCCACATCATATTCTCCCTCATGTTTGTTGTCGATATATGATTTGGTCAATATTGCATATTGAACTTGACCAAGATTATCCGAATTATCAAGTATTATTCTCCCAAGTCCAAATTCTTTATTAATCAATCCTAGGAGTTCAGAAAAAATTTGGCATTCTGGAAGAATCTTGTAGTAGTGTCTGTTTCCTCTTTGTTCTTTAACTAATATTTTGGCCTTCTCGAGATTTTTTAGCTCTCTTCTTACAGCGTTGATCTCCTCATCAATTTTTCTGACAATACCTCTAATGTGAATCTCTTTTTCGAGGTCAGTAAAAAAAAGTTTGAGAATTTTAATTCTAACTTTGGAAACAACAATGTTGCTTATCATATAGAATGCTCACATAAATTATTGTTCTATGTGGGCAGTTCCTTCTTCAATTGGTACTGATTCGTACCAAATAATTCCTCGATTTAGTTCTACTTCTTCTCCCTCCCCGTCGTACAAATGAATTCTCGAGTTCAAGTCTTTCTTCTTCCAGGTGCAATTAATTACCTGGCCATCCCTGAGAAGTGTCGCATCTCCCTCTCCAATTGTGGTAATGATTATATGTGCTTTAAAATCGTATGTCGAGACCATCTCATTTCGCATAATAATCACATTTTTTGCATATACTTGTTCTCCCGTATTCAGATCGAGGTAAGAAGTTGTTCCATTGTATCTGTAGTACTTGTTTGTATCTCTATCGTATTCCCAAGTAACGTCATATAGTCCGCCGTTACTTAGTCTTTCGAAAAATCGAAGTGTTGCTATTGTTGCAGTGCCTCTGTCTTCAAGAGGTGAGTCGTTCTTAAATGCGAGCGGTTCTATCTTTGATAATTTGATGTCATCATATCCAAGATTTTCACCGATTTTGTATAAAGTTTCTGTTGAGGAAAACGCATTGTGTGGTGCAACCTTATCTGTAACTCTCCAGAAGCTACCGCCTACATTGAGACCCATTATCTCATATTCGTAAAGACTCCTACCCGAGTCAACTCTTCTGTCGTAGTTGTTAGGGTCCCCTTCTGCATAACCAATAAACATGAAATATGGATCATACGGCATGAACCATTCAATATAATATTGTCTAGCGCTTCTTATCGGTCCGAGACTTTCTACTTCGTTACTCCAGAATATTGCCATTGTTCTTGTTATACCGCCTTCTACTAGAGATTCAAATACAACATCAGCACTGTTATATCCAGATTGATTTCTTGCTGCTATATGATTTTCAATTATTACGGCGATAGGGTGATTTTCTGAAAATTTTTCCCATTGAGATTTTGTAAATAGTTCTCCGTTGATTGGACTCTCTATGGATTTTGGCTCATCTGGTTTATTATGGGTGACATTGCAGAATTCCCAGTTTCCCGACTTAATAGCTGATAGTATTTCTGGGAATTTTAAATCTGACAAACGTCCCTCACAAAGGATGGAATAATATATTATTCCTGAACTAAGTCCGACTATTAAAAATAGTGAGAGAGAAATAATAATAATCTTCTTCTTTTTAGGAAGCAATTTAAATTTCTCTATCCAAACTTTAAGGAAAAAAGGTTTCTTTGGTTTTAATTCCTTTACTGGAGAAACGACGGGTTGAGACTGAGGAGCCTGGTTTTTTGGATCTATAACATTTGATTCTAGTTGCATTTCTTTCATGAAAGTAGGGCTTTTTTAAGTGCTTCTTGCTCTTCGTCGGTGAGCTTATACTTAGATACTTTACCACCTCTGATTTCTTTTGCGTAGACCTTTGACATATCTCTTCCGTAAATTCCACTTAGTATAAATCCATTATTGTTTACGTCGAGTAATGCAAGAGAAAAACTTTGATCTCCACCTGTCCCTTCGAATGCCTGGAATCGTACGAGTCCAACCTTTCTAAAAAACATTGATGTATCTTTTCGAATTTTTTCAAATTCAATATTCATACGTTCAACATCATTCGTGCATTTATCTAGCAGTGCAACGTAGTGGGAGACAATTCTTTCTAAATTATGGCCAGAAATTCCAGTCGTTAATTCTTTATATTTTTTGTTATTTTGAAAATTCAAATACAAAGCTATCGCAGAAACTGAAAATGCGATAATAGATAGAATTACTGCTATAATTTCTTGATTCATGATTTTTATGCTATCACAAAATGAAAACGTTTCATATTAAAACTTGGGGTTGCCAGATGAATTATAGTGATACTGATGCTATTCGGGAGGCTCTTCTTAGCCGTGGTCTAAAGGAAGTTGATTCCTTCGAACTATCTGATATTGCAATTTTGAACACTTGTTCGGTAAGGCAGAGGGCGGAGGATAAAGTATCTGGAATCGGAAGGAGACTTATTGAAATCAAGAAAAATAATCCAAATTTTCGAGTAGTGATGACTGGGTGTATGTCGCAACGGATAAATAGACAGTTCAATGTAGAAAACAAAGGATACCGAACTCATATTCAGAATCAATTTGATTGGGTAGATTATTTTGTACCAATAGGTGATGAAGGTACATTGCTGGATGTAATAGGGGTTGAATTAGGCAATAAAGTAAAAGATGTAAATCTCGAGAAAAATGTTGTGGGATATGTTCCTATTTCAATGGGTTGTGATAATTTCTGTAGCTATTGTGTAGTTCCATTTTCAAGGGGTGGGGAGGAGAGTATCGATATAGATTTAATAAAGGGACAAGTAGAGAAACAAAAGAAGAGAGGTTCAAAAATAGTTTTTCTTTTGGGACAAAATGTGAACAGTTGGGAAAGTGGAGGGCGCGAGTTTCCTGATTTGTTGGAATTGGTTGCAAAAGAAAATAGGAACATTTGGATAAGTTTTCTAACTTCTCATCCAACGGATTTTAACGAGGACTTAATTCGGGTCATGAAAAAAAACAAAAATATATGTAGATACCTTAATCTTCCAGTACAATCGGGGTCAGATACCGTATTGAAGAGGATGAATAGGAAATATACTCGTTCAGAATATTTGAACAAAGTTCGACTTATTCAAAAAGAGATACCAAGTATTAGGCTGAGTACAGATATAATAGTCGGTTTCTCTAGTGAGACTGAGGATGATTTTGTACAGACATTGAACCTTGTTAAACAGGTCGGATTTTCAATGGCATATATTTCTGAATATTCATCTAGAGAGGGGACAGCAGGTTTTGTGTTAGATGATAATGTTCCTCAAAATGTAAAAAAGGAGCGAAAGGAAAGATTGAATGATGTGATTATTTCTCAGTCCAGGAGATTTAATCAGAAATTTATCGGAAAAAACTTAGAAGTCATTGTTACCGGAAAAGGGATAGGGAAAACATTTGATTTTACTGATGTTCGGATCGATAGCAACAGTATAGGTTCGAATGTTAATGTCAAAATCACTAAAGCTTCTGAGTGTGGCTTGGAGGGTAAGGTTGTTGTATAGTATAGGTAGCTAAGTTTAGCTTCCTCTTTTATGAAGGTTTTCAAATATCTTATCTATATCGTAATCGTTGGTGTGCTTGGATATTTTCTTGTTAATCTGATAACCGGGGGAATGAAAAAGGAAGAGAGTGAGAATCAAGATTCCGATCAGGAAGAACAGCAAGAGGAGGAAGAGGGAAATTCAAATGAAGAGGATGAAGCAGATACGACCGAGACCGATTTTTCGGATTTTTCTGATGAAGAACAGACGGTAGGTGAGACAGTGGAAGGTGTGGAATACACACTTTCAGAAATTTCGAATGAGGAGATGAGCGGATATCATAGATTTATTTTTACTTTAGAATCTGATGAGGATACTTTGCCATTAGTTGAGGCTAGTCTAGTTTCTTCGGGGGGATATATCAAAGTTGTGTTGAATAATGTGACGAGTGATCAGTCTGGTATTGCATATAACTCATATGAGTCGATAGATGTTCAAGGAATAACAAGGTTGTATCATGATGTAACAGCTGTCGAAACAGAAGAAGTGTACAACGTCGGTATTTCAAGTGACACAGTCTTTTATCTTCGCGATGACGGGATGGACGTAATTCTTGAGGTTAAATATCCTGGTGAAGTAGAGGCTCAAGACAACAATGATCCTGAAGATTTCACGACAGAGGATGTGAAACTTGATGGTACAAATACAGAGGGTGATGCAAAGATCGTCGGGTATAGCTGGGGAGTTGAGGAAGGTGCAGTGAAATTCATATGGGAGACATCATCCGCATCTGGAAATCCAACTCCTCCAACAACAGCGGTATATGACGAAGACGCAAATACAGTCACGGTGACTTTTTCTGATCTAGCGAGTGATTCAATCTTAGCCTCAACGGGATCTTTTGAAATGGAGATGTCTAGGGCTGTTGATCAAGTGACTGGTAGTATCGATGGAGGTGACCATGTATTTGTTTTTGAATTAAATTCGGATATTGAATACAAAATCTACCGTGAGGTATCTCCAAATCAGGTTGTAATTGAGATTAGATAGGGGAAGAAACAGGATAAAGAGGTAAAAGAGGGACAAAGAGGTTTAACCTTCCAGTAACATTGTTGTGAAAGGGTAATTCCTTCGTTGGAGACGATTTTTCATACTGACAGGTTTGTTTTGTTGTTGTGACAATTATTTCCCAGGTTTAACCTTTCGTGAAAATAGTTGAGGAGTATCATTTTCCTATGAAAGACAGATGTCTTATAGAAAATGGATACTATCAAGTGTATAACAGAGGAAATAGAAAAGAAGTTACTTTCTATGAAGACCAGGATTATCAGCAATTTCTAGTTTTTACATATAGAAGTGCAAAGAAATGGGGGGTTGGAATTATTACTTATTGTCTTATAAATAATCATTATCATTTCGTATTAAAGCAATACAAAAGTGACTCTTTACCAAAGTTTATGCACTCTCTTGGAACTGCTTATGGTATGTATATTAACCGCAAGTACAATTTAGTTGGTCATGTGTTTCAAGGAACGTATAAATCCACTTATATCGATTCATATGAATCTCTATATAATGAAATTAACTATGTAATAAATAATCCTATAAAGCATGAATTAGTTGAGAGTATAGATGATTACCCCTGGGTAAAAAACCCTCCAGAAATGTTCTAAGAATTTTGTGAGCAGTTATTTTTCAAAATTATGTTTTTCTGATAGCATACTTATCAGGTTAAACCTTTTAAGCTCGTGCCTTTTAAGCTCGCGGAGTGTAGTTCAGATGGCTAGAACGCTTGCATGGGGAGATCTTTCCCTGTTAGGGGAAGGTGTCACAAATCGTAGACGGGGTATGGCGCAGATGGCTTAGCGCGCCTGCATGGGGAGACTCTCCTCCTGGGAGGAGAGATGCCTTGGCTCGGGGTGTAGTTCAGTTGGCTAGAACGCTTGCATGGGGTGCAAGAGGTCGTCCGTTCAAGTCGGATCACCCCGAGCCAGGGCAG
>JBDRHV010000135.1:0-4751 GCA_043816465.1 bacterium
ATATGAAACAAAATATTTCATAGAATCGTATGGTATGAGTTCCAGTATGGCAATGGATTTAATATATCGTGGGCATCGATACCTTGAAGAGCGTGGATATTTAGATGAATTTGGTGCACATATTATTGTATTAGATTACCAGGACACGCCTTCACATAGAACAGGGAATAGTCATGAAATTGATAGATTTGATCAGCATGAACAAAGAGTCACAAGATATGACGAAATGATTCTATATTCTAGGGTTGCAAAATCTCTTCGAGAGAAAGGTATATCCGTATATGTGTTAGAAAACGGAGAAGGAAACAATACCCTTAATCAACTTGGATATACAGTATCAAATTTACTTTCTGGGTTAGCCCACGGTCTTGATCCGATAATGGGGTTTGATATAAAGCTTCAGAAAGGTCATCCGTTTGGTGAATCCGGTATCCCTAATGCTAGTCTCGGTGAGGTATCTGTCTGGAATGGGTTTCTACAGGCTACACCTAGGATATGGTACGAAAATTCGCCACTTCAAAGTGAGAGCTAATTATTGCTATAATGATTATCATTATGTTTAAAAGAGTTGAGAATCAAAATTTTATTGAGATAGAGAAGAAATGGCTTAAGAAGTTTTATGAGGAGGGTATTGTGGATAAATATCTTCATAAGAACGATGATTCAAAGGAAACTTTCTCATTTATCGATGGTCCAATAACCGCAAACAACCCAATGGGGCTTCACCATGCCTGGGGAAGGACCTACAAGGATCTTTGGCAGCGTTATAACAACATGAAAGGGAAGAAACAAAGATTTCAGAATGGTTTTGATAATCAGGGTCTGTGGGTTGAGGTGGAAGTGGAAAAAGACAAGAACTTCAAGACTAAAAAAGACATTGAGGAGTATGGAATTGGTAAGTTCGTTCAAGATTGCAAAAATTGGACCTTAAAATGGGCTGGAGTACAAACCGAACAATCGAAAAAACTGGGATATTTTATGGATTGGGATAACAGCTACTACACTCTCTCAGATGAAAATAACTATATGATATGGACATTCCTATATAAGTGCTTTGAAGAAGGATGGCTTTATAAAGGAAAAGATTCTATCCCTTGGTGTCCAAGATGCGGTACTGCTATCTCTCAGCATGAAATTTTAACTGAAGATTATCTTGAGATTGAGGATGATGCTGTATATTTAAGATTTCCGATTAAAGGTAAGAAAAACGAATATCTTTTAGTATGGACCACTACTCCATGGACTATCGCAGGAAATGTTGCGGTAGCAGTAAATCCAAAAGTTGAATACAAAAAAGTAAGACAGGGAGATGACATTTACTATATTTCCACAGCAAGACTCGGCGAGCTTACTGATAAATACGACATTCTAGAGACGGTGAAAGGTTCTGATCTTGTGGGTATTGAATATGAAAATCCGTTTATTGAGCTAGAGTCAGTGAGCAAAGAGAAACCTCAGTACGTAACTATCGAATGGGATGAAATTGGTGAAGATGAAGGTACCGGCATGGTCCATATTGCTCCTGGATGTGGTCAGGAAGACTTTATGCTTGGGAAGGCAAATAAGCTTTCAATTGTAATTCCTTTAGACGACGATGGTAACTTTATCGAAGGTTTCGGATTTCTATCAGGTAAATATGCCCATGATGTCTCAGGTGACGTATTTGATTACTTAAAAAAGAAAGATATTTTCTATAAATCTGAAAAGTATATGCACCGGTATCCAAAGTGCTGGAGATGTAAGACGAAGCTTCTGTTTAGATGTGTAGATGAGTGGTACATATCTATGGATGACCTTAGACAAAACATGATGGATGTTACAAAGAAAATCAGATGGATACCAGAATTTGGAATGAAAAGAGAGCTGGATTGGCTAAAAAATATGGAAGACTGGTTAATATCCAAGAAACGATATTGGGGACTAGCACTTCCGATATGGGAATGCAATAAATGTGGTGGTTTCACCGTCATCAAAGATGAAAAGATGCTTGAGGAAAAAGCCGTGGAAGGATATGAAAAGTTCAAAGGCCATTCTCCTCACAGACCGTATATTGATGAAGTAAAGATTAAGTGTGAAAAATGCGGAGAGATATGCTCAAGAATAAAGGACGTTGGAAATCCCTGGCTTGATGCAGGAATTGCTCCATACTCTACATTGAAATATCGAACAGATAAAAAATATTGGGAGAAATGGTTTCCTGCAGATTTTGTCACAGAATGTTTTCCAGGTCAGTTCAAGAATTGGTTTTACTCACTTATTGCTGAAAGTACCGCACTCGAAAATAAGCCACCATTTAAAAATCTTTTAGGTCATGGATTAGTAAAAGACGTAAAAGGAGAAAATATGCACAAGTCATCTGGTAATGCGATTTGGTTTGACGATGCGGTAGAGAAAATAGGAGCAGATCTTCTTCGCTGGACGTTCATGCGACATAATCCTGAGAACGATTTGTGGTTTGGATATAAGTTGACAGATGATGTGAAGAAAAATTTCCTCTTAATTTACTGGAATACATACAAATATCTTGTAATGTATGCCGACCTAAACAAATTTGATCCAAGTAATCTTGATATTTCAAATCTTGATTTATCTCTAATGGATAAATGGGTTTTATCAAGATATTTCACTACTTTGAGATATGTAGAAGACAAAATGAATAATTTTGATGCAATGTCTTCAGTGTTATCTTTAGAAAAATTAATTCAAGATATCTCTACTTGGTACATAAGAAGAAACAGAGAGAAGTTTGCTGGAGGTGATATAACTGCTCTATCAGTTTTATATTATGTCTTCTTCAACGTAAATAAAGTGATGATGATGTATATGCCTTTTCTTACGGAAGAGATACATCAAAACTTAAAGACAGATTCAGATCCTGAATATGTTCAATTAGCTGACTACCCGGAAGTCATGGAAAAATACATTAATGAGGATCATGAAAAGAATATGGAAATGGTCCGTGTGTTATCTAGTATGGGCCAGTCTGTACGAATAGATGCTGGAATAAAACTACGACAACCACTTTCAGAATGTATTATAAAAGGTGCTCCAAAATTATCAGATGATTACCTGGATATTCTAAAAGAAGAGATGAACGTAAAAAAGGTCAAAGTTTCTAGCAAAGATGTAGTTGGCAAAGATATTAAAGAGGTTATCAACAGTGATCTGTATTTGTTTTTAAATACAAAGATTACCAAAGAGCTTGAATTAGAGGGACTTCTTCGAGAAGTATCTAGAACTATCCAAAATGAGAGAAAGAATGTGGGATTGAATGTGGGAGACTCGGTGGAGGTGGTCATCGTCTCAGACAAGCTTCAAGAGGCTTCTAAGGGCCAACTGGATGAGCTGAAAGCATCAGTATATGCAAAGTCTGTAGTTGTTACTGATAAACCAGCCGAGGAGAGCACAAAAGAGCGAATCTTTGTTACAATCTAGCCATGAAAAGAGATTGGGCACTTTTTGCTGATATCATTCTTCTAATTACCATTGGGCTAACAACACTATATTCCACCGTAGTAGGAGAAGAAAACATCTTGTTTGGAGGAGGAGTATTAAACAAACAGTTAATATTTGTAGTGATTGGACTAGCTATCTATTTTTCGATCAACTACCTCAACTACAGAATTTTTCAGCATTATCAAGTGTTTGGAGTTCTATATGTTTTAACTGTGATACTACTAATTCTTCTTCTTATTTTCGGTAGAGAAATTAACAATGCTAGAAGGTGGATAATATTATTTGGTGTTCAATTCCAAGTTTCGGAAATTGCAAAACTTGTAGTTATTCTGGTTACTTGTGGAGTGATGTCTATGAAGGACAGGATAAATTCATATAAATTAGCAGGTATCTCTCTTGCTCTTACACTCTTCATTTCATTATTAGTTTTTCTTGAACCAGACGCTGGTACCGCAATTGTAATATTAGGAATATGGGCACTTACTGTGTTTGCATCGCTTCCAAATCAGTTGTTAAACCTTGGAATGCTTATTGTTGCTGTTTTATCTGGAGTTGGAATTAATCTTCTTCGAACACAAAATATTTGGGCAATAATACTTCTTGCTATTTCAGTAATAGTTGGAATAATAATATTCATTAGGTTTGAAAAACTAAAATGGTTTGTTGTTGGTGTATTTTTCGGTGGAATTTTACTCGGCTTTACAGCAAATTATGCCTGGAATAATGTTCTTCAGGACTATCAGAGGCAAAGAGTGGAGTCATTTCTAAATCCAGAGGAAGATATTCAAGGCTCTGGATTTCAAGTCGCTCAATCAAAGGTAGCTATTGGATCTGGTATGATCTGGGGAAAAGGGTTTGGACATGGTACACAAAGCAAGTTGAATTTCCTTCCAGAACACGAGACAGATTTTGTGTTCGCGTCATTTGCTGAAGAATTCGGCTTGGTTGGTTCATTATTTGTTATTGCTTTATATTCTTTTGCGATTTTTAGAATTCTTTCTATCTCAAATAATTCATCTGACTTTTTTGGAAAGATACTTTGTATTGGCTTGGCAATAAAACTTTTGGTTGAGGTGTTTATTAATATTGGTATGAATCTGGGAGTAATTCCCGCTACCGGTGTGCCACTTCCATTGATGAGTGCTGGTGGAAGCATATTTCTAGTCACTATGTTTGCTTTTGGTTTGGTACAAAATGTATATGCAAATCGAGATGAATTTTAGTATACGTGTTGACAGTATAGGAGAAGTTCTCTAGAATTGGCCTGTCATGAAGGAAAAATTCGCAGTAATACA
>JBDRHV010000136.1:0-2444 GCA_043816465.1 bacterium
CTTGAAGAGATAACGGGCAGGAAGGAGCAGGGGACACTGGAGAGGGTAGAGTGCCTTTTAGAATCAATAGATCGAAAAATGGGGATTCATACATTGGAGGCTAAACCATTATAACTAAAAGAAGATGGGAAGATTCAAAAAGAAGGTCAAACTATCCGGTCCAAAAGGTGAAGAAGAAATAGATTTATGGGTTGATACCGGTGCTGATCATTCAATAATAGACAGGAAAATTGCAGAAAATATTGGATCAATAGTGATAAGACCTATCGGATTAACAGATATACACAAAAAAGTAGAACAAGCAGAACTTAGAGCAATTACCATCCAACTTAATGGATGCACAAGCGATTTCCTAACAGTCACACGGGAGGGAGTGGATAACGTACTCGGAGCGGATGTTCTACAGGGATTGGATGCCATCGTTGATATGAAGAAAAAAGACATTATAATCCAAAAATGTGAACCTTATCGGATATAAGAAAAATGGAGAGAGATGAAAAGGGCAGGTTTGTGAAGGGGATGACTCCACATAATAAAGGAAAACCAATCAAAGAATGGATAAGTGAAGAAATAAGAAAAGAGAGAACAAGAAAGATAAGTGAAGCACATTCAAGACCAATATCTGAAGATAAACTCTATGAGTTATATCATAATAAAGAACTATCTACCACAGAAATTGGAGAGATATTTGGTAATAGTTCAACTCATGTGTTAAAATACATGAAAAAATATGGAATAGAAAGAAGAAAGCAACATGCTTGTAAGTATGGAGGCTATGATTTTCCTAAAGGAGAAGAAAATCCAAATTTCGGTAGACTTAAAGGAGAGGACAATCCAATGTATGGTAAATATCAATCTAAAGAAACAAGAGATAATATAGGAAAAGCAAATAAGAAGAAGTGGGAAGATATAGAGTATAAGAAAAGAACATTAAAAGCACAAATAGAAAGCAGAAAATTAAAGCCAAGTATACCAGAAAAGAAAGTAAAAAAATTGTTAGATAATATACATCCAAACGAATTCGCCTACAACGGAGACTTTTCATTGGGAATAACAATTGGTGGAAGAATTCCTGATTTTGTTAATGTTAATGGAAATAAGGAAGTTATAGAAGTATTTGGTCAGTATTGGCATTCACCTTTACATAATCCTAACGTAAATATAAATAGAACTTACGAAAATACAGTTAGGCACTACAAAAAGTACGGGTGGAACTGTTTAATAATCTGGGATTACGAACTAAATAATAAAGATAATGTTATACAAAAGATACAAAACTTTATGGAGGGATAAATAATGGTCGAGTTCAGGTACAAACCGGTTGAGCTTTTTGGAAAATTCGATGCAAGTCCTGCATCCGTATCTTCGGGAACTCAAACTGACATACTGACAGATCTATATGGCCGGTTGGCGGTAGGAGGGGGTACAAATGACGGGGCAAGTACAGTTAATGTAAATCCTATACTAATAGCCGGTGTCGATGCCAGTGGAAGTATTTCAACATTGCAAGTAACCGACACGGGATTAAAAGTAGATACTGAAATAGTAATTACACCAGGCACATGGACAGCTAACGTGACTGTCTTTAAGACATATAGTGGCTCATATGCCCTCGGGTTAATTGATGATAATCGTCGGCAGGAAGTAATCCTCGCATCAGGAACAAACGCAGCATGTTCACTATATGGAACAACCTCAACAATAAACGCAGTTGGTGAATCAGTATTGCTTCAACAGGCCACCCCGGCTGATAATCAGGCTTTAACAAGTGCACTTGAAACAAACTCAGGTATCTCAGGATACGATGGTACAACATGGGACAGATTGAGAACCCTGGATGCTCAGGTGGGGGGAACAATAGGTACTCTTGGAATTCTGGCGGTTGGTGGTACATTGACAGCCCTACCATCAGGAACCCAGGACATCAACATTGTAGCCCAAAGCTACAAACCACTTGATGTTCAGCTTCATTCCGGAACAAATCTTGCGGGAACAATAACCTCCAGAGGTGAGACAGCAGATCTACAACAATCAACCCCCGCAGACGGATACGCCTTCACAAACGCCCTAGAGAATGGAGCAGCCCTATCTGGATTTGACGGAACTAACTGGGACCGCCTAAGAACAGCCCAGGCCCTGACCGGCGGCACAATGTCCAGCAACATAGGCATCCTCCTGACAACCCCGATGGGCAACACAGGTGGCAGTTTCGCAGCCTTCCCCCAGGAGCCGATATCCCCCTACGAACAGCAGATTTCGATAAATCAATCAAACATTCAGGTCCCGATTGATGCCCAAAGCAGATACCTGAGTGCATTAACCCTATGGAGTTCATCAAATACAACTGCAGGCAGTACAAATTCCTACCCGAATATATCCCTGGAATACTACCGGGTAAAAACCGAAGGGGTATACGTTACTACTGCATCAACCCTGTTGGTGGA
>JBDRHV010000137.1:0-13476 GCA_043816465.1 bacterium
GTTTCTTTTTCATTATTTTCTCATAGTATTCAATATGCCAAGGAACATAAATCTTTGTTGATTGTATCTTTCCTCTATTATGCTCAGACAACCTACAATTAAGGTTATCTGTACACCCAATATAGTATCGAGAAGTCTTATTACTTTGTATTACATAAACATAGTACATTGTAAACCGCTGCTTTTCCCGCAAGGCGGGACTCGCAGCCACTTATGAGCCACTTTACCCTGCTACGCGGGGCTCTCCATAAAAATCGACCAGCACAGCAGAATTATATCATGGAGAATACCAAATGGCACTATATGTGAAGTAGATATAATATCTCCGTTGGTTAGATTGTGGTATAATTTTTATTTATGAAAGGGACAAATTCAGACATTCCAAAAAGAGCAAGCTTCAAAACCGTTTTTTCAAACGGTATTTGGGTATATAAGACACTTTATAAAATGTCCCCCAGAACGGTAATTTTACTTTCAATTGCTACCCTATTCATGGGCATCTTTCCCACCATAGGTCAGCTATACATAGCAAAAATAATCGATAGCTTGATATCCGTATCAAACTCTGGAATGAACTCTTTTGGAGATATTTTTACTAGGCCAGAAATCGTAACACCAATAACGATTTATGCGATATACCGAGCCATAAGCAATTTTAGTGGGAACCTTATATGGTATCTAACTAACCAGATAAACAAATATTATATGGTTATATTCGAAGTTGAATTTGAGAGGAGAATCTCAGACCTGGATATCCAACACTTCGAAGACCCAAAAATAATGGACAGTATTAGAAAAGCTTCAGACAATACTTACAAAATGTATGAATTCTTCAATGTTGGCCTTAATCTTTTTGAAAAAATCGTTTCTGTAGCAATATCTGCTTATGTTGTTTTTAGTCTTTCACCATTTCTCGGGTTATTCATTACTGTTTTTTCTACCCCAGCAATACTTATCAGAATTGAATATATCAATACTCTTTGGGCATTTTTAAACTCCACTTATGAAAAACGAAGGAAGTCATGGTGGTTATCAAATAGATTAAGAAGACCCGAAAACAGGGAGGAAGCTACGATTACAAATTCAAACTACTATGTATACGAAAAGGTAAAAGAACTATGGAACTTTCTGGGACCGAAGGAATTGAAAATTAGAAAAAAGACATTTCTTAAGAGCACTATTGATAATTTCATTATGTTCTTGAAGAATTTCATTACGATAGCTTACCTACTCTTCAGGACGGCAGATAAATCAATTTCCATAGGACTCTTCACTTTTTACTATCAAAAGGTTTTCGACTTTGACAGGGATCTAACCAATATCACCACAGACATATCAAATCTCTGGGATTATAGTCGCTATATAAGATTTATACGCGATGTCTTTGAAATCAAACCAGCTATAGTTTCAGGAACTAAGTCAATAAAGACAGACACCCCTCCAAAGATCGAGTTTAAGAATGTATGGTTTAAGTATCCAAGTGGCAATAAATATGCAATCAAGGATTTGAATCTAATTATAGATTCACAGGAGGAGATCGCTTTTGTTGGAGAAAATGGTGCTGGGAAAACAACGCTCATTAAATTACTGCTAAGGTTTTACGATCCCACTAAGGGAGAAATCTTGGTGAATGATATCCCACTCAAAGAAATTGACCTAAATTTCTATTACAGAGCTATCGGATCTCTTTTCCAAGAATTTGAAAAATTTGAGGAGCTCGATATTGAACAAAACATCAAGATTGGAAATATCAACAGCACTGAAGGTATAAAGACCGTAAAAGAAGCTGCAAAATTAGCAGACGCTGACAGCTTCATAGAGAAATTAGGTGAGAAATATAAACAGGTTCTTCATAGCTCATTCACAGGAGGTACAAAATTATCTACTGGACAGTGGCAAAAGGTTGCTCTGGCAAGAATGTTTTATAGAAATGCACCAGTACTTATCCTAGATGAACCTACTGCATCCATAGATGCTACTGCAGAGTATAAGATATTCAAGAGAATATTCGAGACGTTCAAAGGTAAGACTTTGATAATCATTTCGCACAGATTTTCCACCGTCCGAAATGCTCAAAAGATATATGTGATACACCACGGGGAAATTGTGGAACAAGGTAGTCATGAACAGTTAATAAAGAAAGGCGGTAGATACAAAAAGGCTTTTAATCTTCAAGCAAAAGGCTACAAAGCATAATGCTATAATCCCAGTATGATCAGATTCGGACCAGGTGGAATACCGCTATCCACGACAGATGTAAAAATTGATGGGAAAAAATTACCTCTTCGAGAGTCAGCCATATATCGTCTTGAAGAACTAAACCTCCAGCACATGGAGGTGGAATTTGTCTATGGAGTAAGAATAAAAAAGGAAGATGCCATAGAGCTCGGAAGACTTGCTGAAGAGAAAGATATCAGCCTTACAACTCATGGTCCATACTACATTAATTTGGCATCACTTGAACAAGAAAAGCAGGAAGCAAGCATTGAGAGGGTGTACAAAACTCTTTGGGCAGGACAACTAATGAAAGCCAAATCTGTCACTTTCCACCCTGCCTTTTACCAAGGAAGAACCCCAGAATTGATTAGACCAATAATATTGGAAGGAATAATAAAAGCGATTGAAAAAGTTGGAGATATCGAAAATGCCCCCCTACTCTCCATCGAAACAACAGGTAAACCAAGCCAGTGGGGAGAGATAAATGAGATTGTATCCCTTGCAGCTGAAGTAAATAACAAATTAAAAAGAACATCCGTCGGGGTATGTCTCGATTTTGCCCATTTACAGGCAAGGACAAATGGACGAATAAATGGCTACGAAGACTCTATTGAACTACTAAACATTATAGAAAAAGTCCTCGGCAGAAGGGCACTTGATTCACTCCATATGCATATCTCTGGGATAAACTACAACGAAAAGGGGGAAAGAAATCACCTCATACTTGAAAAATCTGAGCTCAAATACAAAGAAATCATTCAGGCAATAATCGATAAAGAAGTATCTGGCTGGCTGGTATGCGAGAGTCCAAACCTAGAAGAAGATGCCAGATTACTCAAAGAAACGTACAAAAAACTAGGTGGTAAATGAGCCTAAAACCTTGTTGTAATCCAAGTTTTCTGCTATATTCCTCAAGTCATGAGTAAAGTACAAATCAACGTAAAACCAAGAGATCCCAAGCTAAATCCAAGAGCATTGGTAAGGGAAGAAACAATTCCAGGTGTGATATACGACCAAAAAACTAACTCCGAGAGCGTCCTACTTTCTCTTGGAGAATTAGAACAATTTCTCGTTAATGCAAAGCAGGGACAACTTGTAGAACTTACCGTAGATGGAAAAAATCCAAGAACAGCAGTGTTCAAAGAACTTCAGATGGATGTAAGGACAAACTCACCAAAGCATGTTAGTTTCATGCTTCTTGCTGAGGATGTAGAAGTAGATATGCCAGTAAGGATTAAGCTTGAAGGATTAGCCCCAGCAGTCAAGAACAGTCTTGGGGTATTGATTCAAACCCTAAATGCAGTCAATCTAAGAGGATTACCGAAGGATTTTCCAAATTTCTTAACTATAGATGTATCTTCCCTTCAAAACGTAGGTGATACTCTTGGAATGAATTCTATTTCAATTCCTGAGGGATTAGACTTCATCAGGGATGAAGATAAAGATCTCTCAGTAGTAACTATCAGTCCATTCCAGAAAGCTATTGAGGAAGAGAAGCCAGAAATAGCAGAAGGAGAGGAAGGTGAAGAGGGAGAGGAACTCGCAGAGGGTGAGGAAGCCGTCGAAGGTGAAGAGGGAGAAACTCCTGCAGAAGGTGAAGCCACAGAGAGTGAAGAAGGAGAAACCCCTGCAGAAAAGAAACCTAAAGAATAAGTTCCTCGTTTCATTATTTTCCAAATATAAACTTAACAAAACAATTACCCGTTTCTCAAAGGTGTAAAACTTTGCTGTGATAAACTAAGGTTAAGCCTGAAAGAATAGTTGACACAAAAGCTAAAAATAACATTCCCAAATAAATATGAAAACTAACATTGGGGTTTTGTTGTTTTAATGGAATAAGTTGAAGGTTAAACCTCCTAGTCTCCTGTTTTTACCACCTGAAGTGAGCAAAGGCTTTGTTTGCTTCTGCCATTTTCTCTGTATCTTCCTTCTTCTTTACAGCATCACCTTCACCCTTGTAAGCATTGATGATCTCTTCAGCAAGAAAATGCTGAAAATCTTTACCCTTCTTTGATCTGGCGATACTGATTATCCATCTTAGTGCCAATGTAACCTGTCTGTCTTCTGGGACAGGAACTGGTACCTGATAATTAGCACCACCTACTCTTCTAGATCTAACCTCGAGGACTGGCATGACGTTTGATAACGCCTGATCAAGAAGCTCAATCTCACCCTTTTTAAGAGTCTTTGATGCAGATTCTAATGCTCCGTATACAGCCTTTCTCGCAACAGCCTTCTCACCGTGCAACATTACATAGTTCACAAGCATTTCGATTGTCTCGCTCTCGAACTTTGGATCTTTATTTAATTTTCTTTTTGAAGCCCTCTTACCTCTCATTGATTACATACTAAATTTTATTCTGCTGGTTCCACTGAAGGAGCAGCTGCCGCTTCTGATGGAGCAACCGACACTCCGCCACTTGCACTCTGTTTAACTCCATAATTTGATCTTTCATTTGTCCTACCACTTACTCCCGCTGAATCATATTTTCCCCTTACAACGATATATCTTACACCAACCAAATCCCTCTTTCTTCCTGCCTTCAATAGTACAACTGAGTGTTCCTGAAGATTATGACCTTCACCTGGAATATATGCCCATACTAGCTGACCATTGGACATTCTAACTCTAGCTACCTTTCGAAGAGCTGAGTTTGGTTTCTTTGGAGTCATTGTCTTTACCTGTACACATACACCCCTCTTAAAAGGGTTATGCCTTTTTTTCATACTATTTTTCATAGTATTTCTGTCGAAGGTCATTGCTATATGCTTCACTCTTTTTTTCTGATTTTTTCGTGGCTTTCTCACCAACTGATTAATTGTTGCCATTTTTACACTCCTTTAATTTCCTTTAATACAGAAAAATCATCTATACGAGCAGCTTCACCAACCGGAATTGATCGCCCGATGATAACATTTTCCTTGAGGCCACGCAAATAATCGATACTTCCCAAAATCGAAGCCTCCGTCAATACTCTCACCTGCTCTTGGAATGACATAGCAGAAAGGAAGCTCTCAGTCCTAAGAGATGCAGATGTAATTCCCATGATAAGTGGTTCAATATATGCAGGTTTATGATCATCTTTCTGAAGAAGTTTATTTCTATACTCTGCAAGATATTTGTTTACATATGATCCAATCAAATATTCAGAATCACCGGGATCAACGACTCTAGCCATCCTACCCATCTGCCTAACAATACATTCGACATGCTTATCATCAAGTGAAATTCCCTGTTCTGTATATACTTGCTGTACATTATCTATCAAGTATTCCTGTACTTCATGTAAACCAACGACGTCATAGAGATTTCTTGGATCCACACTTCCTTCTGTAAGTGGGGTACCAACCTTCACTTCTTGGCCTGTCTCTACAAGTATCTTATATGCAGACGGAACATCGAATTCCTCGATTGCTGGCATCTTACCAGTCACAGTCAACACATTACCTTTTATACTCACTTCTCCTGCATATGGTGCCTGATATTCTTTTTCCTTATTATCGGTAAACATGATATCCCCATCCTTCACTTTGTCTCCTTCCTTGAATTTCACCTCCTTAACAATATTTAGGTAATATTGAGCTTTCAACTCCTTCTTTCCCTCCATTGTAATCTGGTGCTTTCCACCTTCAGTTTCTTCTACCTCTACTTTTCCATCGAAAGGCATTATGAAGGCAGACATCTTTGGATATCTAATATCAAACAACTCGTTCAGTCTTGGAAGACCTCTTGTAATATCAGTCACTCCTGCACCTCCTGAGTGGAATGTTTGAAGAACCATCTGAGTTGCAGGTTCACCCATAGATTGTGCCGCAATAACACCCACAGCCATTCCAATATCTACAGGTTCATTTTTCCCAATATCATAGCCGTAACATTTCTTACATATACCCAGTGGAGATTCACATGTCATAGGTGATCTTACTTCAATCTCCTGAACACCAGCTTCCACAATCTTAGTGGCTATTTCAGTAGTTATCTCTTCGTTTGCCTTGACAATGACTTTCCCAGTCTTTGAATTTTTCACCTCTGCTGATGTCCATCTTCCTTGTATCAAATCCTCAAACGGGACTCTTCTCGTTAACATTGTGTCATCTCTTTTTATACGGTGACCTCTCCCTGTTGCTTCACAATCGTCAATTCTAATAATCACGTCTTGTGCAACATCCACAAGTTTTCTTGTAAGATAACCACTTTTTGCTGTCCTAAGTGCAGTATCAGAAGCACCTTTTCTTCCACCACTGCTTGCTACAAAGTACTCATAACCATTGAGACCTTGAATATGATTTCCCTTAAGTGGAAGGTCTACGTAGTTACCTTCTGGATCTCTAACCATACCCTTCATAGCCACAATCTGTGCTGTTTGCTCTGGGTAAGAGGCCGCTCCTGATCTATCAAGAATACTAACAGGATTTTCTTTGTCAATTCTCTCAAAAATTCTATCTTGGAGCACCTCCCCAACTTTGAGCCACATGTCAATACTTAGTCTTCTCTTCTCATCATAGGTAGAGAGACCAGACAGATAATCATCCTGTAGTTTCATCTCCTTCTTATCTCCATCAGCTAAAACCTCGTACCTATCAATATCAATCTCAAAGTCTTCTACCGCTAAACTGAAACCTAACTCTGTAGCAAATCTGAATCCAAGATCCTTCAAATTATCGAGTACATCCACTGCCTCACTCCTTGGATATTTTCTAACTATGCCCTTAATTATTTTAGAGATACTCTTCTTTCCAATCTGTTCATTTACAAAACCATAATCTTTTGGAAGTGCTTCATTGAAAATGAGCCTCCCCACACAAGTTTCTTCTGTCTTACCATCCACCGGAACGGCGACTTTTCTTGAAAGAGAAATCTCCCCAATATCATATGCTGAGATTGCTTCATCTGCAGTATTAAATATCACTGGTCTCTCCTTCTTTTCTTCCATTTCTGTCATCATAAAGATGCCAAGAAGCATCTCCTTCGCAGGTAAAGCCATAATACTTCCATCCGCCGACTTGATAATATTTTCTTGAGCCAGCATTATATCTTTTGCCTCTTTAATAGCTTCCTCAGTCAAAAGTACATGGACAGCCATCTGATCTCCATCAAAATCTGCACCGAAACCACCACACACAAGAGGATGAAGCCTGATAGCATCACCTTCTATTAGGATTGGATAGAATGCCTGGATACCCTGTTTGTGAAGAGTTGGTGCTCTATTTAGAAGTACTGGCCTATCTTTAGTAATCTCTTCGAGAATATCCCATACGATATCTTCTCCATCGTCAATCATTTGCTTTGCCATTCTGATATTTAGAGCATATTCCCTATCAATCAGTGTTCTTATTACGAAAGGTTTAAACATCTCAAGTGCCATTGTCTTTGGAAGACCACATTGATTCAATCTGAGATTAGATGAACCAATAATTACTGCTCTTCCTGAATAATCAACTCTTTTACCAAGAAGGTTTCTCCTAAATCGACCCTTCTTTCCCCTTAGGTTATCTGTAAGTGCCTTGTATGGCATCCTTCTGAGATTTACAAAAGGCTTACTTGGCCTGTGACTATTATCTATAAGAGAATCAACAGACTCTTGAAGCATTCTTTTCTCATTTCTCAAAATAACATCAGGTGCTCCAATTTCGATAAGTCTCTTCAATCTGTTATTTCTGTTTATTACTCTTCTGTACAGATCATTAAGATCTGAGGTTGCAAACTTTCCGCCAGGAAGCTGAATTATCGGCCTCAAATCTGGAGGTAGTACCGGCAGGACATCGAGAACCATCCAGTCTGGCTTCAGGTTATTCTTAACAAAACCCTCCATCAATCTTAATCTATTGATTAGCTTTGCTCTCTTTGCTGAGGATTGTGTTGAGTTGATAGCATTCTTAAGCTTCCTCGATTCCTTATCCATATCGATCTGAGATAGTAATTCCTTCACTGCTGGAGCTCCCATCTCTGCCTTAAAAAATTCGTACTCCTTATCTTTCAAAATAATAAACTCATCTTCAGAAAGTATCTCTCTCACTTCAATTCTTTCGACCAATTTTCTCAAAGAGTCATACTCTACTTCTAATTGTTCTTCTAACTCTGCATGCTCTTTTCTCAAAGCAGCCACTTTTTTACTTTGTTCATGAGAGATCGTTTCCTTTTGGAATTCAGCTTTCTCCTTATCTTTAACAGCTTTTGAAATCTTCTTTGTTTCTTTTTCTGTCTCTTTTTCAATTTCTGCAATCTTTCTATCTAACTCTTTTCCGAGTTCCTCATTTTTTTCTGATAATTCCTTTTCTATGAGAGGAATTATTTCTGCTTTCTTCTCTTTGTCCATCTCTACAACCATATATCTTGTATAATATATGACTGAAAGAAGAGTCTTTTGAGAAAGATCCAGAACTGTAGCAATCTTATTTGGAATACTATATGCAAACCAAAGATGAGTTACTGGTACAGCAAGCTTGATATGGCCCATTCTCTCTCTCCTTACTCCTTTATGAGTAACTTCGACTCCACACTTATCACAGATGATTCCCTTATATCTTACTTTTCTATATTTTCCGCAATAACACTCATAATTTTTTGTAGGTCCAAAAATCTTTTCACACATAAGACCATCCACCTCTGTTTTGAGGGTTCTATAATTGATAGTCTCTGCTTTCTTTACCTCACCATGTGACCAAGAAAGTACCTGCTCTGGTGAAGCAAGAGTGACCTTTATCGCGTCAAAATTGTTATTTTTCCTCTTCCTTGGAAGGAACGGGTTCTTCTCCGGCTCCATCTTCTTCCTTTTCTTGATAAATTAAGTCGATATTTAATCCAAGCGCATTCAATTCCTTAATCAATACTTTAAATGACTCAGGAGTAGATACAGATTCAACCTTTTCGCCATGAATAATAGCCTTATATGCATCTGCTCTTCCTTTCATATCATCTGATTTAATAGTCAAAATTTCTTGAAGTGTATTTGGTACACCATGTGCCTCAAGAGCCCAAACTTCCATTTCTCCAAATCTCTGTCCACCCATTTGAGCTTTTCCACCCAATGGCTGTTGAGTAACTAGAGTGTATGGTCCTGTAGATCTTGCATGAATTTTCGCACTAGCAATATGTTCCAGTTTTCCTGTATATTTTGGTCCAACTTTTATCTTTCTTGGGAACTTTTTGCCTGTTCTTCCATCAAATAATGTGACTCTTTCTTCTGTATCTAAACCACTCTTTTCACATTGATTATAAAGCCATTTGATATTGAGATCTTCAAAGTTTGGTACTGCAATCTTTATACCAAGTTCATCTGCAAGCTTCGCAAGTCTTACTTCCCAAAGCTGACCGATATTCATTCTTTTCACCATATTTGGATTCATTACAATATCTATTGGGGTACCATCTTCTGTGAAAGGCATGTCTTCAACGGGAAGAATACCTGCAATTGTTCCTTTATCTCCATGTCTTCCTGCTAATTTATCTCCATAAGAAATTTTCTTCGTCTGTGCTACCCATACATTTAACTGTCTGATAACTCCAGAAGATAATTTATCACCATCTTCAGCTGATAATTCCTGAGTTCTAATAACTACTCCAGACTGACCATGTGGTAATTTCAATGAAACATCTCTTACGTCTCTTGCATGCTCACCAAAAATTGCCCTCAAAAGTCTTTCCTCTGATGTGAGTTCTTGTTCTCCTTTTGGAGAAATTGTTCCCACCAGTACATCTTGAGATTGAACTCTTGACCCAATTCTGATTACACCTCTTTCGTCAAGGTTCCTAAGAGCTCTTTCACTGACATTTGGAATATCGTTTGTCATAATCTGAGGTCCAAGGTCTGTCTCCTGAATTTCGTGCTCATACTTTTTGATATGGACAGAGGTAAGAATATCGTCCTGAATTAGTCTTTCAGAGATTAAGAATCCATCTTCATATACATAACCTTCAAAAAACATATAGGCCGCTAGAATATTTGTTCCAAGAGCGAGTTCTCCATTTTGCATGCTTGGGCCATCTACTAGCAAATCATCTTTCTTTACCTTCTGACCTACTGTGACCGCAGGTTTCTGCACATAGCAAGTACCTTGGTTTGTACCGAAGAAACTCACTATTTCATACTCCTTTGGCTCCCCAACACCCTTATATTTAACCACTACTTTTTTACCATCAACATAATCTACCACTCCATCTTCTTCTGCATATACTGCCCAACCAGACTGTCTACCGATTTCCTCTTCATATCCTGTACCTACTATTGCAGCCTCATTCTTTACGAGTGGTACACATTGCTTCTGCATATTTGATGCCATCATTGCTCTGTACGAGTAGTCATTTGGTACGCAAGGAATACTAGCAAGAGACAATCCACACATCTGTGAAGGAATAACATCCATAAGATCCACGTCTTGAGAAGGCCTTATAAAGAAGTGACCATCAGCTCTAACTGATACGAGTTTTTCCTTTATATTTCCATACTCATCCATATTGACAGTGGACATTGTAGCTACATGTTCTAGTTCATCCGCAGAATCAATGTATACTATTTCATCACTTCTATATGATCTAACATCAATTTCTTTTATCGATTTAACTTTATTAATTTCATCTGCTGTCTTTTCGTCAATTACTTTTCCAGCTTTAGCCAATACTTTCCCTCTCTCAGTTTTAACTTCTACAAGTGGAATTCTGCCAATCAATCCAGTCTTAGTATTCTTTGCCTTTTGTAAAACCTTGACAAAAGGTGCCTCTATGAAGCCGTAATCGTTTATCCTGGCATATAACGACAATTGAACAACAAGTCCAACTGGCTGACCTTCAGGAGTCTGTACTGGGCAAAATCTAGAATAATGTGAAAAATGGACATCCCTTACTGAGAATGTTGCTCTTTCCTTTGTAAGTCCTCCTGGACCGGAAGCAGTAACTTCTCTTTTGTTTGATAATTCGGACAAAATATTGTTCTGATCCATAAATCTTGAGAACTGTCCGGTACCAAACATACTGTTGATTGCAGCAGAAATCGGTTTTGTACTAATCAACATAGAGGGTGTGATCTTTTCATCTTCACCGTGCATACTCATTCTGTCTTTTATTGTTTTTTCCATCCTTCTAACCCCTACCCTAAGCTCATCCACCATAATCTCCCCTACACTTCTAACCCTTCTATTTGCAAGACTATCAATATCATCCGGTTGTTTTATTCCATTGTTTACCTCTACTAAAGCCTTAATAATAGATACGATATCTTCTACAAAAAGTCTGTAATTCTCTAACTTCATCTCATACTTTGAACCAAGCTTTTTGTTTGTCTGATATCTACCAATCTCACCAAGATCAAATCTTCTTGTATCAAAGAAAAATCCTTTAATATATTTTTCTGCTGATTCAAGTGTTACTGATTCGTCTGGTCTGATTTTGTTATAAATATCAATAATAGCCTGCTCTCTATTGATGGTAGAGTCTTTCTCTAGTGTGGATGCAACGAGGTCATGTTCAACCCCCATAACGTCCTTGAAAAGATTCTTGATATCATCATCCGATGAGAATCCAAGAACTCTCAACAGTGTTGTTACCAAAATCTTAGGTCTCTTATTCACAAGCCTAATAACAATTACATCGTTTTTGTTAACTTCAAATTCAAACCAAGGTCCCCTAGTAGGCATAAGTCTTGAAGAGTATAAGGTTCTGTCAGGAGCTTTATATTTACATTCATCAAAAAGTACGCCTTCTGCTCTTACTATCTGATGAACAACTACTTTTGTAACCCCATTGAAAACAAAGGTTCCAATCTCTGTCATCATTGGAAAATCCGCAACAAAGATTTCCTCTTCTTTTATTTCGCCTGTTCTTTCGTTTGTAAGTCTGAAAGTTACATAAAGAGGAGCATCATAGGAAAGTTTTTTGTCTACAGCCTCATCTGGAGTTCTGTTTGGTTTACCATACCTGGACTTACCAAATTCCAAAGTCCACATTCTTCCAAGTGTGTCTTTTACTGGAGTAATCTCATCAAATAGAATAGTCATTCCATTATGAAGAAATTTCTCAAAAGATTTCTTTTGTGCTTCGATAAGATTGGGTAATTTAATCAGTGGTTCGATAGAACCAAGATTATATCTACCGGCCGAATTTGTTTTAGGTTCTTTCATAAGTATGTTAGTTATCTATTAGAACAACAAAAAAGGCTCCTCAGAGAGCCTACTTACTGTAAAAATCTACTTTAATATCGAAAAACTTCAAAAAACATTGATCTTTTAGGTATTTCTGCCGTCTGGCACAAAAAAGTTCGCTGATTCTAACACAGCCGAATCCTTGTGTCAAACAATAAAGGGCTAATTTATTATTATACAGAAACTTTTTAGGATATCAAACAAAACTATATACAAAAATCCTTCATTTTATTCAATTGCATTCTACTTCAATATCAATATAGAATGAAGTCATGGGTAGAAGAAAGAGGGGTCGACCACCTAAAAGGGAAATAACAATAAAGAGCAAAGAAACAAAGACTTTCTTTGGTTTGCTATTAATTATTCTCGGACTAATGGCCGGCATGAGCTTTTATCTCGAAGGTTCGGTTTTTGAATTAGTGAGAGAATACGTCGGAATTGGTGCAATTCCACTTGGTTTTACAATGATATTATTGGGGTCATACGTTCTTGGATATGACTGGAAGATGAATCAACCGGTTCAAATAATTGGTATGGCAATAATTGCCCTGCTTTTCTCAACTATAGCTCACTTTATTATTCCCGAGGAAGATGCAAAATTCGAAGCTTTTCGAGGACAAGGTGGAGGTTTACTTGGATACAACTCAAGTATGTTTATGGTGGACACGTTTGGCAGAATAGCTTCTGTGGTAGTTTTCTCACTTACTGGCTTAATATCACTATCTATGGTCACAGGTTCAAGTATTATACAGATGAAAGAATTTCTTGAGTCATTATTCAAAAAGGTTGGAGGTACATTCGAAAAGAAACCCTCATTTGAGGACGCAACCGAACCTGAAGCCCAATTTGTAGGAAACCAAATTAAGGTTAAGGATTCAGAAGAAGATACAAGACCAGAATCGAAAGAACATTCAACAACGGATATTCAACAAATACCTATGCCAAACATATCAAATGGTAATAGTGAAGAATCAATGAAGGAGGAAGAAATCGTAAAATATCCAAAATGGATGGTACCAGCAACAAACATCCTCGCAGTATCTGAGCCAGTAAAACAAAATCCAGAAGTTCACAAGAAAAATGCAAAAATCATTGAAGACACACTAAAAAGTTTCAAAATTATGG
>JBDRHV010000138.1:0-7390 GCA_043816465.1 bacterium
ATTAGAAATTTCTGAGATATTTTTCTTGCCGACTGTTACGGCAAGAGAAGTTTTATTTAAACGTTTACCTTCACAGTTAGTGCATACAGTATCTATCATGAATTTTTCGTATTCCATCCTTGCGTATTCTGAATTAGTCTCCTTATATCTTCTTTCGACCTGAGGAATAATACCTTCATAATACGTATCGTAATACTGTACTTTTCCGTATTTATTTTGATATTCTACGGTGTACGATTTATTTCTTCCGGTCCCAAAGAATATTAAATCGAATATTTCTTTTGGATATTTACCAATCAAAGTTTTTAGATTAAAATTGTGATCTTTTGAAAGTGACTTAAGTTTTCTAAGTGTCCATGAGTCAGAGGTTGTCTGACTCGACCATGGAAATATCCCTCCCTCAAGTATTGTCAGGTTTGGGTTATAAGTCGATGGAATGTCTACCTCTTTTATTGATCCTAATCCTCCACATTTTAAACAAGCACCGTGTGGTGAGTTGAATGAAAAAGAATGAGGTTCAAGTTTTGGGAAGGAGATGTTGCATATCGGGCAACTGTTTTGTTCAGAATAGAATCTATCTTCGTCGTCTACTGTTATAAGGATCTCACCATCAGATTGATGAATTGCAAGTTCTACCGAATCAGTAAGTCTCTTTGTAAATTCTTTCACTTTTTCTTTATCTTTTGTTTCAGGTAATACCAATCTATCTACAACTATCTCAATGGTATGCTTTTCGTATCTTTTAAGCTTAATTTCTTCTTCTAGGTGATGAACATCTCTATCAACTCTTACCCTGATAAACCCTTGTGATAATAGTCTATCGAAGAGTTCCTGATATTGACCTTTTCTATCTTTAACTATTGGGGCCAATACTTGAATCTTCTTTGTTTTTGAACCCTTGGCTTTTTTGATTATTTTATCGACAATCTGTTCCACTGACTGTGCTTCTACTACCCTTCCACAGTTTGGACAATGAGCAGTACCTACTCTTGCAAAAAGAAGTCTTAAATAATCATTTATCTCAGTAATAGTGCCGACGGTGGATCTCGGGTTTCTGCTGGCCGTTTTTTGGTCTATGGATATTGCTGGAGAGAGTCCGGTAATCAAATCTACGTCTGGCTTATCAGTGAGTTCCAGAAATTGTCTGGCGTATGAAGAAAGAGATGATACGTATCTTCTCTGTCCTTCTGCAAAGATAGTGTCGAAAGCAAGGGAAGATTTACCACTTCCTGATACTCCAGTAATTACCACGAATTTGTTCTTTGGGATGGATACGGTCACATTCTTCAGGTTGTGAACCCTAGCTCCTTTTACGTGTATGAATTTTGAGTCTTCTAATGGGTTTGTCAAAAACGAAGAATTTATAGGTTAAACCGTCTATTTTAGCAAAAAAGCAGTGTTTTATGGAAGTGACTGTGTTTGGGGATGATTATGACCTTGGTAGCCTCTTTACTCTCTCAAGCTCCTTGTGAACACTGGATAGAGCCTTTTCAATTCTTGATAGTTGTGATTCAACTGCAAAGTCTTCGGAGTTACCTTTGATAAAATAATCAAGAGGCTTGTTCAGTTCTTCAGCTATTCTGATTAGAGTTTCAAGAGGTGGGATTGTTCGGTTTGATTCATAAGCACTTACTGCTTTATCTGATAATCCCAAAGAGGCACCTAAGTCTTTTTGAGATACGCTCTGTTCAATTCTAGCTTTGCGAATTTTTTCGCCTAAGTCGTCCAGCATGTCTACGTGAATTATATATCAACTATATCAAGAACGAAAGATATTATCCAAGAATCCTTTTTTCTTGGGATTATGTGAGATTGTATCATCAGTGAAGTGTGGCAATGGTGGATCCGGTGGTTCTACTGTTTCTATTGGAGTGATCTGTTGTGAAGGCTCAATGTTTTGAACTGTTGGTTTTTGTACTTTTGACTCATCGTTTTGAATTGGAAATTGATTATTATCACAACTGTTTACTTCGACGGAGCTTTCAGCGGAGTTGAGTCGAAGTTGTCTGATATATCGATTCTTTTCTTTCAATAGATTATGAAGCTGATTAAATTCCTCCAATTGATCGTTTATTTTCCCTTCAAGCACTTTTACTTTGGCTTGAGATGTCTCTAGTTTGTCTTTTAACTCTGAGTATTTGTTGCCTTTTTCTAGAAGGTCTTTATGTTCTTTCCCTGTAACTAACTGTTGTCTTATCTCTTCTTCCCCCATTGGGCTAAATCTGTAGTAGCTGATGTCTCTTGGCTCAGGTTCTTTTCCAAGTATGTCTTGATAAGCTTTTTTAATTATCTCTGACTTATCACCATTACCATTGTTACCCATTCCGCCACTCATAGAAGGAAATCCAAAATCTCCAAGTCTATTGGGCTGGAAAGAAAACGGTTGTTTTGATTTAGGAGAATCGTCTTGTTTTGTTGGAATAGATGGTTTTGAAATTGGTTTTACAGGTTTTAATGATGTTTTGGGTTTAATTGGAGCAGAATCGTCTTGAGGTGAAGGAAACTTAACAAATCCTGAGGTAGAACTTGAGTTTTGATTTTGGTTGTTATTTGCCATGTGATTTTTGTTGGCAGTAAAGTATTTATATTATATTTCCGATTTTATTACAAGGTTGCTAGATCAAGGACAGTCCCCGCGTAGCCACCGCGAAGCGGGGCAAGCGGGACAAGCCTTGCAAGCCACTAGGTAATTACCTCGTTTCAAAAAATCTTTTTTCAGAAATAATGAATAATCAAATATTGGAGCGGGAGAAGGGTATACTACGCCAAGGCTTCGTATACCAGGGATCTTCCCACTTTCATAATATATTCTTTGGCTCGCCAGACGTAGTGTAAACGTAGTCTGGAGCGGGAGAAGGGATTCGAACCCTCGACCTTCTCTTTGGAAAAGAGACATTCTAACCAGCTGAACTACTCCCGCAATTAACAATTCTGTAATTATAATATCAAATAGCCTAATTCTCCAGTTTTTACAAAGGTCCGGTCTTACGTAATTATCCCTCCCCCAACGACCTCATCCCCATCGTATATAACCAACGACTGTCCAGTTGTCGGTGCATACACCAGTTCATCAAGAGTGACTTTTTCTGGATAATATTTACAGGTCACTGGCGGTTGTCCGTAACGAATTTGGCAGAGATATACCTTATTTATTTCAGGTTTTTCACTTATCCAAGTTTCATAAGATATCTTAATTTCCTTCTTCCATAACATAGTATGATCTTTCCCCTGCCCTACAAACAGGATATTTTTCTCAACATCCTTATCTACTACAAAATACGGCTTTTCTGTTCCCCCTATTTTTATTCCTTCTCTTTGGCCTAGTGTATAAAATTGAAGTCCTAAGTGTTTTCCTACTTCTTTCTTTGTATCATAATCAACTATTATTCCTGGGTTTTCGTTTATATTTTTTCGAATAAATTCTCTAATATTTGAGTTCTCTATGAAACAAATATCCTGACTCTCTTTGCTTTTTGCCGCTTTTAATCCTACCTTTTGAGCTATTATCCGAACCTCTTTCTTTGTCTTTTCGCCAAGTGGAAAAATCGTCTTATTTAGGATTTCTTTCCTTATCCTATACAGAAAATACGACTGATCCTTGGTATCGTCCTTTCCTCTTAGTAATTTGCCATCTTCTACTCTTGCATAGTGGCCGGTCGATATGTAATCGGCACCTTCTTTTAAACATTCTGTAAAGAATCTACCAAATTTGATCTTTTCGTTGCAGAATACGCATGGGTTTGGGGTAATTCCTTGTTTGAGGCCGTTTTTAAACATCGATATAATCTCTTTTTCGAATTCCTCCCTCATATCCCATACCAAAAATGGTATTCTGAGTTGTTCTGCTACCGTTTTTGCTGCCATAGAGTTATCAGTTTCTAGATTCCGAATATGTACCCCTGTGACAGAGTAATCCTTACTCAGGAGATATGCAGTGGTAGCACTATCTACGCCTCCAGAAAGCCCCACAAACACTTTTTTCTTCATGGATGCATTTTATCATAGCCCGTGATATATTGTTTTTATGAACCCGTTTAGGCAACTTAAGCGAATTACTACTTGGACAATAATATTGGTAGTTGCTATCCTCGGTTACCGTTATTGGGACAATGTTAAACCCATATTTGAGCAAATTTCACAAAAATACAATGATATAAAGGAAGTTTCTGATCTTGTCGGCAGTGTAAAAGAACAAATTGCAGGTGTTGAGACTAAGGATATTGTTGTGTTAACTCCTTCAAAAGAGGTCAAATTAAACGTTGAAATTGCAAAAACAAAAGAGGAAAAGGCAAAAGGACTTATGAATAGAGAAAATCTTTGTGAAAATTGTGGAATGTTATTTATTTTCGACGATGGAACTTCCTCACCTTTTGGGATGAAAGATTGCTTAATTGCTTTAGACATAATGTTTTTGGATAAAAATGGACGAATAATAGATATCAAGAAAGATTTTGAACCATGTGATGAAG
The DNA here is from genome assembly GCA_043816465.1 of bacterium. Lineage (GTDB taxonomy): Bacteria > Patescibacteriota > Dojkabacteria > SC72 > JAFGCJ01 > JBDRHV01. The sequence continues at coordinate 4,470 of JBDRHV010000138.1, forward strand.
AAGAATGCCCTTCTTATGCACCGGAAGAACCATTTTGGTATGCAGTTGAGGTCAATTCTGGTTGGACTGATAAGAATAAGGTGAATATAGGAGACGTAGTCATTGGACTTACATCTGGTTCATAAGATGTGCTACTTTGTTTGCCCATCCCAAGGCGTTTGGAGGACAATAAGTGTAAGCTATTACATAAGGATTGTCTGATCCATACCTCAAAGCAAGGCCTTCAGTTACAATATAGATTGAATGTTCAAAACTTGAGAATGACTGACTTCCCCATCCAAAAGCATTATACGGTCTAAAGTTTATCCTACCTCCAGATGATTCGACTATTGAAATAGCTGGAATTAATCTCCAGTCGATACCGAAGTGGTCTGCAGTTTCAACAATAAATTCAGCATTTACAGCCATAGGTGAATTCCACTTATTATAGAAAGACTCAACTTGCCTTGTCCTTTCTCTTACACTGACAATATCAGCAGATCTTTCTGAAAAATATTTTGAAATAATCATTTGAGAGTCACTGTATTCCTTTGATACTAAAGATTGATCCTCAATATAAGGAAGCGCAATTTCAACCCTTGAAGGGTCTTGCTCGAAAGAAGCATGAACTTCCTGAATAAGGCTGATATTTGAGAGAATCCTTGAAATAAGAATCATGAATAGTACAAGTCCGGTAACCAATTTTCTTATGGTTCCCTTTTTGTTTATTCTCTTTAGCCAGAGGCTAACTGTCCTTTGGCATGTTTTCAAGCTAGATAACATTTAGGTTATCGATTTAATTTATTCCGTACTTCAATAGACGCTATAGAATAACTAAACATCTATTAAACAACTGGAATAAATAAGTTGAAGGCCTATAGTTTATCACAAAAAGGGATAATTTTCAATCCGTATGGAAGATTGAGCTGATAGTCTATTTGGAGTCGTTAATTAAAAGTGTTGATACAAAAGTGTTAAATAGTCTAATGTTTCGAGTGTGATAGTTTTGAGAGTAATGATATCCTAATTTCTAATGAGGCTTGATCTTACCATTGAGGAAGGTCTTGTAAGATCCATAAGTTCAATTATTGTAGGTGAAACGTCACTGAGAATACCAGTTTTCAATAAAATTTTTTGGGTATACCTTATGGGTGGTACGAGGATAAATGGTACTGGATTTGATGAGTGTTCTGTATCAACTAGCCCTGTCTCGGTGTTTAACATTTCTTCGATATTGCCGTGATCGGCTGTTATTAGAGCAACTCCCCCGAAAGCAGTAACTGATTTAACAATTTTCCTTACACACAAATCTACAGCTTCCATCGCGATTTTTCCTGCTTTAATATTTCCAGTGTGTCCTACCATATCGCCATTTGCGATATTTAATAAAATAAAATCATAGATATTTAGAGCAAGTTTTTGGTTTATTACCTCTGTCACCTCAAATAGTGACATTTCTGGCATCTTGTCATATGTGGATACAGAAGGAGATGGAATTTCAAGTCTATCTTCACCCTCAAACTTAACTGATCTTCCGCCGTTGAAAAAATAAGTAACATGTGGAAACTTCTCAGATTCTGATATTCTTAGCTGCCTTTTATCTGATTCTGAAATCAATCTTCCAAGTGGAATATCAATATTTTCTTTTGGATATGCGATGTGCTCTGGAATACCCTTTGCGTATTGTGACATTCCAACAAAATAAAGATTCGACAAAAATTCTCCCCTTTCAAATTCGCTGAAAGCGGCTTCTACCAATGCTCGAGTCAATTGTATTGCCCTATCAGCACGATAATTTAAGAAAATGAAGGAATCTCCATCCTTTACTCTTGTATCGTTTGAGTTATTAATAATAATTGGTTTGATAAATTCATCCGTTTCTCCATTTTCGTATGCTTTCTGGAGAGCGTTTTTCCAATTTGGTTCATTTGTTCCTTTTCCGTGTACCAGGGAATCGTATGCAATTTTAGTCCTATCCCATAATCTATTTCGATCCATTGCCCAGTATCTTCCAATTATGGTTCCAAATTTTCCAAGTTGAAGTCTATGAATTGTCTGATCTATCTGGTTGAAAAATATTGCGGCAGATTTGGGTGGAGAATCTCTTCCATCTGTGAAAGCGTGGATAATAACTTCTTGCTTAACTTCTGCCTTTTTTGCAGACTCTAGAAATGCTGTTAGATGATCGATTGTACCGTGTACACTTCCCTTACTAAAACATACTACCACATGTATCTTTGATTTGTTCTTTTGCGAGTGAATAAAAGCTGCATAGAATTCATTATTTATGTAGTAGCTACCGTTTTTTATCGATTTATTGATTCTAGGTAGCTCTTGATAAACTATCTGGCCACATCCAAGGTTTAGATGACCAACCTCACTGTTTCCCTTCACCCCGGCCGGTAAACCGACATCTTCACCCGATGCAATTAAAGATGTACTGGGAAAACTGCTCCATAATGATTCGAGATAAGGAGTTTTGGCCTGTTTTACAGCATTACCTGGTCCATTTCGGGCGATTCCTACTCCATCTAATACGATAAGAACCACCGGTTTAAATTGAGGCAGATTCATATTATTATCTTATCACGATAAGTGTTATTATTGTATTGGTTGATTGACTGATTAACGTTATTCATGTAATATTTGCCGCGATGGATGATCAATTTATGAAAAAAATCGAAGATAAGATTGCTGGATCAAAGATAAACGTTGCTCCCGGTGATACTGTGAGGGTACATGTCAAAATAACTGAGGCTGGCAAGGAAAGAACCCAGATTTTCGAGGGAGTTGTGATTGCTATTAAAGGCAAGAACGCTACAAGATCAATCTTAGTTAGAAAAATTAGTCATGGTGTAGGTGTAGAAAGAATATTTCCTTTGAACTCCCCTATGATTAAGAAGATTGAGCTTACTGAAAAAGGTAAGGTAAGAAGGGCAAAG
>JBDRHV010000139.1:0-3998 GCA_043816465.1 bacterium
ACAATGGCATGCCCCTTGTGTGAATCTGTAGAATCTCCTTTCGACCTTTTTTGGAAGGCACCCGTATTTCTAACTCTCTATCGAGTCTACCAGGTCGCCTGAGAGCCGGATCGATTGAATTGGGTATATTCGTTGCACCGATCACAACAATTTTTCCTCTACTCTTGAGACCGTCAAGAAGAGTAAGAAGCTGTGATACAACTCTCTTCTCAACATCGCCACGTACCTCTTCTCTTTTAGGTGCGATAGCATCGATCTCATCAATAAAAATTATACTCGGTGCGTCCTTCTCAGCTTGCTCAAACATCTTTCTAAGATTCTCTTCAGATTGTCCATACCACTTAGACATTATCTCGGGCCCATTTATCACAAAAAATCTAGCACCACTCTCATTAGCAACAGCCTTCGCCAACAAGGTCTTTCCAGTACCCGGATGACCATGTAACAAAATACCTCTAGGCGGTTCGATACCCAGTCTATCGAAGAGTTCCGGATGTTTGAGTGGCAATTCTATCATTTCCCGTACTAACTTCACCTCATCATGCATCCCACCAAGATCCTCGTAAGTAACATCCGGTATCTTTTCTTCCATGACATCTGTTGCTTGTGGGAGAACCTCAACCTCTGTCGCTCTCGTTATTTTAACAGGACCTTTTGGATCAGACGACACTACAACAAATTTTTCCTCACCAAAACCGAAAAATATTTCTGATCCGAAGAAATCTTCCAGAGCGGATTCAAAGAAATTATTGCTGTTACGTTGTTGCTTGATTATAGGATTAGGAATTATAATATCTCCAATCGAAACTGGCCTCATTAACATATTTCTTTTCATCAAATCAGCAGAAACCTGTATAACAATACCTTTTCTAGTAGGAGCTATAACAATTTTCTTAGATTCTTTAACATCAGATTTTTTTATTTTAACTGCTTCACCTATACCAGAACCGCAATTCTTCCTAACCAAACCATCCATCCGAACAACATCCAAACCAGCATCCGCTGGGTAGGCACGAACAGCCGTAGCAACGGTCTTCCGCTTTCCTTCGAGATCAACAACATCACCCTCAGTAACACTAATTTTCTTCATATCCCTAGCAGATATTCTTATTATCCCCCTACCAAAGTCCCCGCGCTCAGTCAACTCTCCGACTTTAAGCTTTAGACTATCATTATTTTCATTATTAGGCATCATTATCCTCCTCTCTATCAATATTCTTGTCACGAATCGAATTTAAGAATTGTTGTCTAGCCATAAGCACCTCTATCATATCATATTCTACCTTTTTATGCCATTGTTTAAAAAATTCTTCAACCTCTCTCATATGTTCCATCGCAATAGCAAAAACAGAGTCTGATATTTTCATATGCGGTATCTGATCTAGTAAACCCTCTCGATGATATTCATAGCGCCTATTACCATGGGGAACGGTTTGCTTCCATCCATGTAACTCTCTAAAAAACTTGTTGCGTTCATAATTAGAATCGAAATTATCACTGCATGTACCAAAGGTAAATATAACAACTTTTTGACCATTCCGATTTATCTCAACCCGAACCATAAAAACGAAACTCCAATTAGTGTTTACGGTAACCCTAATTTAGGGTTATAGTAACCACTAAAGTATATAAAGGTTTTGTAACACCCACCACCGAATTTAAGCATTCTAGAAAATGATAATATATGCAAATACCAAAACTACCTACAAATTCTCCGATTGATAAAATACTCAACGGTGGTATCGAAATTGGTGCTGTGACCAATGTATTCGGACCGGCCGGATTCGGTAAAACCAACATAGTAATTAGTACGATGTTGGGATGTAAAAACAGAATCATATACATAGACACGGAAGGATCTTTTTCAACAGAAAGATTCCAACAAATGGGTGGCAATGAAACAAACCTTAAGCAAATTATATTAATTGAACCGGATTCATGGAAAAAACAACATGAAACAATAGCTAATCTTGAAAAAATGGTATCGAAAGAAAAGATCGATCTAATCGTAATCGATTCTCTGGTTGCACTCTACAGATTGGAAATGGACGCGAAAACATATCAGACAACCAACCGTCAATTGAGCGTACAATACGCCATACTATCCAATCTGGCAAGAAAACTTAAAATTCCGGTGCTGGTAACAAGTCAAGTCTATAACATAGGAGACGATGTAGAAATAACAAGCAAAACGATAGCGAAATATTGGAGTAAATGTATGATAGAAATATCACGTGGTGAACGAGAAAATCAGAGAATAGCTACTCTAAGAAAGCACCGTTCAATTCAGGAAGGAAAGAGAGTAATGTTTGAAATCACGAACACTGGATTGAAAGAAGTGAAATTCAACATATTCTGATCATGAAAGCAAACTAAAAATACCCTTTATCAAAAGGAGCCATCCTATAATCTGCCAACCAATCCACATTTGCGTAACTATGATGATTATAGCTGCGATGAAATCTATCAGTCCCATCATTTTTACTAATGGATCCATAAAATCACTTCACTTTTTTAGAAGATGCTTGCTCTTTGGCACTATCCGGAATGCTCGATACCTGAGCAGGAGTTATCTTACCACTTTTTGACATCTTACTATGCTTCTTTTTGTCATACCATTCCTTCTTTGTTGGGCACTTCAGATCTAGACACATTCGGAAAGGTCTCCCATTTTCACGCTGAACTTGGACAATCGGAGTTTTGCATTGTTCACACACCTTATCCAATGGTTGGATAAAACCAAATGATGGGAGTGGAGCTGAAAAACTACACTTCGGGTAACCAGTGCAACCAGCGAATCTCTTCTTCGTCGTCCATAATCGCATCATCTTTATCGTACCACCACAATGTGGACAAACCCCGAGTGTGTTCTGTTTTTCCTGACTCTCAATTATAGCCTTTGTCAATTGTTCCCCTATTTTTTTCTCACTCTTTCTGAAGATTTTGCTAATCCTAATCAATTCTTTTTTTGCCTCATCAATTACTTTTTCTTTATTCTGTTTTCCGGATTCAATTTCTTCACATTCATCCTCGAAGTGTCTAGTGAGCTTTTCGGAAACAATGTCTGGCACACTCTTCTCTAGTATATCAGAAAGCTTCAGTCCGAGGTCCGTCACCTCAATACTCTTACCAATAACATAACCTCTGTTATAGAGTATCTGCAATATCGAAGCCCTAGTGGCCTTGGTACCCAATCCTCGGTTCTCCATCTCCTTCATGACAGAACCCTGTGAATATCTGGCAGGTGGCTGTGTCTTTTTCGAAAGCAAATCGATTTTTTTGATATTAATTCTGGAGCCAACCTCAATAGTTGGTAACATCACTTCTTCACGTGAAGCATATCTCCCATACAGCATGGTCCATCCAGGCTCGATTGTTCGCTTGCCATTCAAAAAGAATACACTATCACCTAAGCCGAGTGTGACTCGCTGCGATTCTCTCTTTGCAGGATCGCCGAAAACAGCCAGAAATCTCCTAATGACCAAATCATATACTTTTTGCTGATGACTACCAATTCGTTTTGGCAAATCTCCAGTTGGGTAGATAGCCGGATGCGCGGCATCTGTCTTCAATCCCTCCTCAGGTACAAGATCCTTTTTACTCAGAAGGAATTTAGTCTCCTTGGCATATTTCGCATTTTTAGCAATATTGGAAATTATCTTTCTATAATTGATATCTTTCGGTAATTTCTCCGAAGATGTTCTCGGATAAGATATGAGACCTGCTTGATACAATGCCTCTGCAATAGACATTGCCTGTTGAGGTGAATACCCAAAATATCTATAGACATCAGATAGAAATGATGTAGTATTGTAAGGTTTTGGTGGTTTTTGCATCATGACCTTCGTTTTGATGTCCTTAACCAAAGCTTCCTTGACATTAGATTTCTTAAAAATATCATCAGCTTTAGTTTTGTCCCAAATCTTGTCATTCTCATATTCTATAACAAAATCATTTTTTCCCATATTAACTTTTCCAGAGATCTGCCAAAATGGCTT
>JBDRHV010000140.1:0-2058 GCA_043816465.1 bacterium
GTAACTCTTTACGAAAACATCAATATCTCAGGTTTGAAAATAAGTAGCAATCCAATCAACAGTATCAGTATTCCACCCACAAGACTTGAGATCCGCTTGTATTTCGAACTTATACCTGTCGCTTTTAGGGTAATCATTGCAATTACAAATATTGCCATGTCATCTAGCATAAATACGAACACATAAAGAAAAATATACAGATAATACTGTAATGTTGATAGATCGGATAGGCTGAGTAGATGAGTATAAATTGCCGGAAAACCTGCAGAACATACAAGTTCTATCAGATTTACAGAAAAAGCTAGGGCCATAATGCTTACTATGACAATCCAAAAACGATTATCAGCAACTATTGCATTGATTCTATTTTGTATCCTCTTTCTTTTCTCCTCGTCTGTCACTTTACAGCCAGGTCTGGTATCCCAATATTCTTTCAAATGTATTACGCCACTAGCTATCGCAATACCACCAATAATCAATCTTACCCATTTCACAAGTCCTATGAATAAGAAGAAATTCAACCATGAAGTCATGAATACAAAATATACCAATGCTGAGGATGCAATAAATGTTAGACCTATAAACCACATCTTTCTTATATCTTTCATCCCAAATAACATACTAATTAGATAGAGTAGAACCCACATTGCGCACGGGTTAAAACCGTCCAAGAACCCAAGAATTACAGTAATCATCGGAAGGGAATAATCATCTAAATGAATTTTCCCAAATATTGGAACCTCGAGCTCATCCTGAGAAATTTGAGTTGTTGTTTCATCTGTAACATTAATATCTTCATCAGAACTATGTTCTGAACATTTTTGACCATTATCATCAGGTTCATTAAGTAGAAGTTGCTTTACTGGATCCTCACAACCTTTAATCTGACATTCGTCAACCAAAGCCTCTATTCGTTTTGAAGTACTACCATTTTCATTAAATCCAATTATTGGCTCACCACAGATAATTGTCACTGGAACAGACCCTGATCTTATATCAAGTTTATCTGTAACTTTGAGAAGTAAATTGTAATTATCCTCATTATTGCTTACCTCATATTCATACACGTCAACATTTGAATTATTTTTCTTAAAATCTTTTAGAAAACTTCTCTCTGCAATACAGTGTGGACAATACTCACTATGAAACAAGTAAATATGAACGTGATTATCAACAGTGGAATCAACTTCCTCTGAATAGATAGGGGACCTTACACTCAAGAGAAGTACGAAAACAATAATAACTGAAAACAGAATTCTAATTAATTTCTTCATCTACCCTTGTATTCGTTAAGTTTATCTACTAGCGTTTCTTTCGGTACTTCACCTTGAATTCTTTCAATTTCGTTTCCGTCCTTATCAAGAAAAACAAATACTGGAATAGGGTCTGCTCTATATTTTTTCGCCATTTTAGAATCTTTATCTATATCATAATGTTCCCTCACAACCCAAGGATTCTCTTTTTCTATCTCTTCCCATATCGGTCCCATGATAATGCAATCAGGACACCAGACTGCACCAAAAGTAAGCACTTTCATCTATGTTGTAAATCAAACTTAATCAGTAGACTATATTGCTTGAAAAGCTCAAAGTCAAACTTATTTAAAGCATAATTTCTCTAAATCTCTGAAGAAGAATCTCTAAACCCTTAACAAAAACAACGAAGTGTCCAGAACCAGAAGCAACTTCTGGTAATCCCATCTGATACACATACCAGACACCAGCCGCTACAGCGAATAATATTACAAACCCAATCACCATACTGATTACAGTCTTGCTGATCTTCCAGATCAATACAGCAGCGACAACTAAAATCGCAACCATAAATATTTGATTCAAAATTTCTTGCATGTTCAAAATTCTAAATTAAATCTTTCCTTCCGTCTGCGAGAACATCACTTTCATTTGTGTTAACAATAACTTTGATGCAAGGACCTTCATTTATTACTTCTGACAATAATCCAAATTCTGATTTCTTTACCCTCTCAACAAACATTGGATCAGAATTCTGGAATCTACTTTCAAGAAATCTCACACAGTCATCCTTCTCGATTCTTTC
>JBDRHV010000141.1:0-2607 GCA_043816465.1 bacterium
CTTCGATTCAGATTGTAAACAACCGCTTTCGATCTTACAATTTGACATATATCCAAACAAGATATAGCAAATCCGCATAACCTTATAAGGACGAACAACACGATGTTTTATAAACTTGCTTCGGCACTGTTTGATGGAAGAGGCAAAGCACATGACGTTTAAATCTGGCACGTAATACACCCGCTTCCCATCCATTAATGCACGATAGCACCTATAAATCCAAATAATGTGTCGAACAATGCTCTTCACTGTATTTCTCCTTTTCTTGATTAACAATGAGAAGAGATTATCAGAAACCAACGGAAATGTCAAGAGCTATTTTACGATTTATTAAAGTGAATTCGAAATCTCCCAGTATCCAAAATATTGTGAATTCGAAATCTCCCAGTATCCAAAATATTCTACGTTATCAAATTCATCATGCAATTCGCCACTAAGATAGCCATCCCTCGTCATTCTCTGTATCCTCTCCATAGCACGATCATCTAACTCTTCAATATGCTTGGGATTAATAGTCTTGTCTCCATCCCTCCACCATCTATAGGTAATTTGTTTACTCCGTTCAAGTGTTTTCACTGTATTTCTCCTTTTCTTGATTAACAATGAGAAGAGATTATCAGAAACCAACGGAAATGTCAAGAGCTATTTTAGTCTACTTTTAGCCCCATCTCCCGCAACTTGGCTTTCATTTCAGGACCATGCATCTTGATCTGATTGAGTAGCTTCTGATGTTTAGGAGCAATGTATTTCTGAAACCATTTACCATATTGATCATTAAACCAACAAGCATCACAGGAATTCAATTCTCTAATAGCTATCTCAACCACTTGTACCTTATCCTGAAATTCCTTAGATAATTCAGGATTAAGCATTATCCTCCGACCATTGTTTTGTAATGCTAAAACAATCTCTTGATATTTCTTAAGAACTTCTTCTTTTCTCATAATCCATACTTCTCAAGATATGCATTGCTGATTACTTTGAAGGAGGCACTACTGCTAAGTACATAACTATAGAATTCCTCCATGGGCCGAACTACAATACCTTCTGCCAATTCCCCATTACTAGGATATATTCTCGTATTTGCATATTCGATAAGCTCATCAACATTATCAAAATTAAATGTCCCAAAACTATCAACGGGCACTTTATCAAGTCCGTATTTACAACACATTTCCATCATCTTCTCAAAACAAACTCTGCGCCCAGCCTTGATATCATAAATATTGAAAACTAAAATCTGTTGCTCTTTGAGACCTAATCTATTCTTTTGCACTCCAGGTCCACATATTTCTCCTTGGATAGCAAAGTCCCCCATATCATCTAATTTCTCTTTGAGATTATACTTATGATACATCAACCAATAGGTATTTACTCCATCATCTTGCAGAGACAAATTCCTAGAACATACATGATGATCTCCTTCAATATTCATAAAAGAACCCGAAGTACCATCACATTTAAGCGTCATTACATACTCTTTACCCTTAAATTCATTCAGAAATTCAGGGTTTGATTGCAACCTCTCTTCATCTGTCTTAGGTACATGAGATGGAAAAATCCCTCTTACCTTACCCGAAAGCCTTGCAGATATCGGAGCTTCATATTTTTCCACTCCTAGAATTTCCGTAACATCTGTACCTATAACAAGTGTCTCATATGTCTCACCTACATAACCTTCCATTATCTTTACAGGAAGCACTAATCCTTGAGACAATTGCCCTCGAAATCTCATTGTTCTAAGGCGAGCTGGTTGTCCTGGCTTATCTTTATTTTCAAGAAATTTATTCCACTCTCGGATCGGTATCAATGAATCTACTTCAAAATAAACACATTTGTCTCCCACATTAAATTCATTCTTACGGGAAACTACTCTCCATCCAAGAATTTTAACTACTTCAATCCTATCCGCCCCCTCAATAGAACTTACTTCTAGAACTTCCTGTATACTAGCAAGCTTTCGCATAATGATACTCCTTAGTAGTTAAATGGAATTTATGACAATAGGGACATAAATATGCCCTGAATTTGCGATTAAAATGATTGATATCGTTACTAATCTTCCCCCATGCTTCGGCTTCAATTTGGGTAGTCCATCCCTTTTTGACGCCACACATCTTACATCTTCTCTTTACGTTGTTGAGCATCTATTTGACGTTCTCTCCTTTTCCTCTTACTGATCTTCATATTGCTACCTCCATTGATTTTCAGAGTTACATCCCGTACAAATCTGATCCCTATTTACGATTAATGGACAATTATGTTGATATAATCCCGCCCCCATATCTTTCCATCCATTTTCCCATTGCTTAGGAGTTAAATCATTACAACCCACAACCTCTGAACCACCTCCAGTTTCTTCAAAGATAGCTTGGGTTTGTACAGAGGCGCATTCTTTACAATTAGGAAAAGGTATCATATCATTAATAACTTTAGTATCGGATTTTCCCCATTTAGACAGTCCTCCCCTCAACCCTTCTGCTTCATCTTCTCCTATAAAACAATAACCCTTTGCGCAATCTACTAGTTGACAAATATCTTCACTGCCGGTTTCTTTCAAGATCGTTTCAAGTATCTTATAGGCTTCTTGGCGGATTCCATTCTCAC
>JBDRHV010000142.1:0-3159 GCA_043816465.1 bacterium
CGTGAGAGAATCGTCGGTAAAATCTTTTTCTCGTGACTTACCGTTAAGATATATTCTGTTTGCAGGCCAGGTTCTTCAAGAGTTTTCAGAAGTGAGTTCTGAGCTTCTGTTGTGAGTGCATCAGAAAAAAAGATAACTCCAATTTGTTTTTCTGCTTGATACGGTTGGTACTGGAGGGAGTGCATGAATTCTTTTACATCATCTATCCCTATCGAACTAACATGTGTACCGTCTACAAGATGAAGGTCTGGGTGATGTATTTCGTTTATGTGGACGAAGTTTTCGGTGAGGTGAAGAAAGCCCCGTATTAACTCTATGGCCTTCTCCTCCTGAACCTCGATCTTTGGATGTATTATCAAAGTTGTCATTACCTGGATTTTACCATGCGGGTGATGGGTATGTCCCAGTCATCTCGCCTTGACCAAGCATTTCTACTATAATAATATTTACTGAACTGTACACTGTAGTCTGTAGTCCGTACACTGAAAACAGAATCAAGAGTACAGTGTACAGAGTACGGTGTACTTATTAAGTTTACTGTCCTAAAAACCTGTCCAAATGGCCAAAACCGTCCTCGATACACTTCTACAGAACAAGGTAATTACCAAGGATCAGTTTGATCAGGTAATGCTTCAGGTTAATCAAACTCAGAAAGCTGCAGAACAGGTTGTACTTGATCTAAAGTTTGCCGGTGAGGTCGATGTGACAAAGGCAAAATCCGAAGCATTCAACATTCCATACGTCGATCTTGATGAAAAAGATATTACAAATGAGATTTTGATTATCTTAGATGCGAATCTCCAAAAAGCTCACAATGTTGTACCTTTTGAGATAACAGAAAGTTCTGTGAAACTAGCAATGACGGATCCTTTTGATGTGCCTGCTATCCAGGTGATTGAGAGAAATCTTTCTGGGAAGAAGGCCGAAATATTTATAGCTCCTCCCTCTCAGATAAGGCTAGTAATAGATAAAAGACTCGGTGAAGCGATGGAGACTGAAGTAAGTAAAGCGTTAGAACATGTAGAAAAACCTATTACAGAAATACCAGATAATATAATGCTTGAAGACGATCTTGCTACACTTGAAAGCGCACCAGTAGCAAGGATTGTAAACTCGATTTTTCAGTATGGAGCAAAGACGAATGCTTCTGATATTCATATCGAACCATTGGAGGCAAGAGTAAGGGTTAGATACAGGATTCATGGAGTTATGGCTGAGAAGTTGAAATTGCCAAAGGGAATTCTCTCTTCTGTTGTAGCGAGAATAAAAATCATGTCGAATCTAAAGATAGACGAAAAAAGGATTCCTCAGGATGGTCGTCTTCCATTAAATGTTGCTGATAAGAAGTTTGATGTTCGTGTCTCTACCATGCCTACAATCTATGGTGAAAAAGTTGTCCTTCGTCTTCTTGAAAGACTTGAGACTGCACCTTTTCTTGAAGATACTGGTCTTCGTGGTACAGGATATAAAACCTTTCTTGAGGGTCTTACTATATCTAACGGGATAATTCTTGTTACTGGCCCTACCGGGTCAGGAAAGACAAGAACTCTTGCTGGTTCGCTTGGAAAATTAAATAAGCCTGGGGTTAATATTATTACACTAGAAGATCCTGTTGAAATTCGTATCGAAGGTACGAATCAGATTCAGATAAATCCAGATGCGGGACTAACTTTCGCAACAGGTCTTCGATCAGTACTTCGTCAGGACCCGGATATCGTAATGGTTGGTGAAATACGTGATGAAGAGACTGCTGGTCTTGCTGTTCAGGCAGCTCTAACTGGCCATCTTGTTTTGGCTACTCTTCATACAAATAATGCAGCCTCTGCTCTTCCGAGACTTTTAGATATGCATATTGAGCCATATTTACTTGCTTCCGTCATGCATACAGTTGTAGCACAGAGACTTCCAAGAAGAATATGCCCTCATTGTAAGCAGGCATATATCATATCTCCTGAAGTAGTAAAGAATATTCAAGATACTCTTGGTAATCTCAGTAACTTCAATTTAGTGGATTATCTTAATAAAAGGTGTGAGGCTAAGATTCCTGCTGATTCTGAGATGAATCTAGGGTATGAAAAGGTGGAGATGAAATGTCCAGAAGATAAAGGAAATGGTCAATATGATATTTATCTCTATAAAGGTAAGGGGTGTGATAAATGCGAAGGGACCGGATATACTGGAAGAATTGGTATTTTTGAAGTACTTAAGGTTACTGAAGTGATTGGGAGAATGATAATGGAAAACAAGTCTGATGACGAAATAGGTGAAGAAGGAAAAAAGAACGGAATGATTACGATGGTACAGGATGGCTATCTGAAGGCGCTCGATGGAATTACGACTATTGAGGAGGTGTTAAGGGTGAGTAAGGACTAACAACAGTACTCAGTACACCGTACTCTGTACACTGTAACCGATTATCCATTCCCAGTGTACGGTATACGGAGTACAGTGTACTGTTAATAATATGATAGAATAAATCAATGCCTAATGAACCGACAAAAACTCAAAAAGCCCAGAATTCCAATGTTCAGCAAGATGACGTTAGTGTTAGCCATAGTCCAAACGTTGGAGATTCTACCCCTCGCCCATCTAAGGATGGTGGGGTCCAGGATGCCCAAAATTTACATGTAAATGATGAATCTCAGAATAAACAAACTTCTGTTGTCCAGCAGGATTCTGCAACTCCGATTCAACAGCCAGGTACATCTGTGCCTCCTGTCGATGAACAGGCTGCTTTAGATGAGTTGGCTGAAAAATTGGCTAAGTGGAAATCTGAGATGTCGGATGGTTCTGGAAATACTAAGGATCAAGTTATTGTACAACCTGACGTTGAGACTCAACGGGGTCCTATTGCTGCGCAACAGGATGAATCTGTTAATGTAGATGAACCAACTGTTCAGGAGGTACCTCAATCGAAGACTATTTCATCTGGGATTAGTGTTACTCCTGAAGATGTAAAACCAGTTGTAGATGAAAGTGCTGCTGTGAAACAGTTTGAGAAGGAAGTACAACAAGCTGCTAGTGTGAAATCCGAGACTTATCCAAAGGATATTAAAAAATTATTAGAGCTAGCAAAAGAAAGAAATGCTTCAGATGTCCATATCACAGTGGGATATCCACCAATATTCAGAATAGATGGCAAACTTGTCCATATTGGTA
>JBDRHV010000143.1:0-2663 GCA_043816465.1 bacterium
TGACAATATCTGTTTTCAGAAAGTTTTTTCCAAGCAACTCTTCTTTACTGAACCCCGTTGTCTCTACTACGTTATCGTTGATTTCCAAAAAGTGACCTTTATGATCAACAATCACCACTGGATCGGCGATAACATTAATCAGAGATTTGAAGTTATACTCAGCCCTTGTTAATTGGTCCCGTGAAATTTCAAGCTCTTTCTGCGTCTTTTCAACCTCTTTTTCAAGAGCAAAGAAAGAGCCGATGCCTTTTTTTGCGCTTACTTTTGAGGTCATGAATACAAGAGCTATGAATACATTACCAAGGGCATATGAAAAAACGATGAATGGAATTCTCAACTCGAATGCTATTCCCATGCCTCCTGAAGTGAAGCACAGTATGGACAACAAAAACATGAGGTCTGGAAGTTCCTTTCTGGTCAGATACAAATAACTTGATACTACACTCACAACAATTGACATGCCTTGGAATAAGATCGGCTGAAGGGGTTCCGCAGGAATTGGAACAATCATCATAATTACGGAGGCGACTAGTATGAGAAGGAATATTTTGAATTGTTTGTCGAAGTTTTTTAGTTTCAAAAAGCTTGAGAAAACTGCAATCGAGACCGCTGATATTATCGGCAAGACGCTCCAGCGGAGCAATACTCTGAACGCTTCTGTGCTTTCCAATCCGAGTGGTATCTCTGATAGATAGGTAATGGAGGCGAAAGCTAAAGCCCATGCGAACATTAGTTTGCGTTTGTCCCTGTCTTTATGGTAGATGTAGCCGAAGCCTGCTGCAGAAAACATTCCAAGTATGAATAAAAGAATCCACAGAAGAGCCTCGATCACTGGTTATTCCTCTTTCAGCTCTCTTATGTAGTCAGGAAATTCATAACCCGGTTTTTCCTCAAATTTCAGCCCCAGTTTAGAGTATAATTTCTTGAGAATCATCTGCTCTATAACATGCGCTGCTGAAACCATAAGTCTCTCTAAACTGGCTGAAAATATCTCGGGTTTATCTGCAGCGTCTTCCAGTTTCAGGCATGAGTTGTTTTCCAAAAAGTCATAGATGACCTTGGCGCCGTCTTCTTTGAAAATCTGTTTCAAGGTTTCATCTACAACTTCGGCAAAGAAATCGTTCCAGTCTGTGCATTGTTCCACGACATTAAGTCTGTTGGACACTTTGGTTGACTTCCACCACACGCCTTTCTTGTCTGACATATCTTTTTGTAAATCTGTTTAATTTAAATTATGTGAACGCGCAATATGTATTATCGTTAACAACATCTATTCTAATTCCGAATCAAAACACACGTGCAGGATGAGCCCCTTTTGATTACCCCATCACTTTTTCAACAATTCTATTTAGAAATGGCTTGAGATCTTCTAGGAATTTGAAGAACTCCTTTTCATCTATTGGTTGCAGCAGCAGCCCTTTTTCTTCGCCCCATCTGAACGGTTGAGATTTTACTAAATCTTTTTTCGCTTCCAAGTTCTTTCTATATTTCTTATATAAATCAAGCATGAACTGTGTTTTGCTGACAATTGGATCGTACATATCCTCCGGTTCGATTTGGTGTTTCTTGGAAATGAGATAAACATCAAGGAAGTCCCGTGCCTTGATTCCCTGTCGTGTTAGTATTGAACGAATCTTCTCAGTGAGGATTTCTCGAATGTCATATACCTGAAAGGGTATCTTCTGCATGTATTCCTGATACTCTGGAAACAGTAAGCTCAATTCTTCATCATACTTTGATAGTAGTGATTTTAGTTCTGCCTTTTGAGGGGCAAAAATTATTTTTTCAACAAAATTTATCTGGACTTTCATGAAGCTTTCGCGGTTGAGCACCTCAGACCTGTACCAGATTTTGAATGTGCAGAATTTATTTCCTCCGCCCAGTTCCACGAATTTCTTGTTATGTTTTTCGCATTTGAATTCTAAGCCTCGTTTAGCTGATATTTCTTCGAAAAGCTTTCCAATCTCATCAATGATCTTTGATAGGTGCCGTCGGTTTTCCTTTTGGGATTTGTCCTCGAAGATTGTCTGGTTTTTCCAAGTGAAGTCTATGTCCTCTGAAAACCTGTAGTATCCGAGGTAATGTTTTATGAGGCATGTTCCGCCCTTGAAAACGAAATTCTCAGAGAAGAACTTGTTCTTTGAGAGATCAATCAGCACCTGGTGCAGAATAATGTCTTTCTCCACTAAGTCGGCTCTCTTGTTGTGTTGAGTTTTGGCTACTTCATTTGCAAAATCCTTTCTCATCTTACCACCGTGTTGGCAATCTCTCTAACTGTTTTCGGGTAGTTGGCTGCGTATTTTCTTGTTTTTTCTTTTGAGAGGCTCTTAGACCATTCTGAAATATCGAGGATTATCCTTTCTTTAGGGACACCATTATATCTCCATGTGTAAATGAAGTCGAGAATTGTTTTTTCAGAATCGGAATATCTTAGACCGTTCCCTGTTGCCCCGAACTTAAGGAGCCTAGGAGCGAGCTTGACAAACTTGAACTTGTATCCTTCTTTGTTAATTGGTTTTGGACGTAACAGATTATAGTTGACTACGTAATCGACTGTAAAATGCTCATGGGTCATATTGTTCAACTTGAGTGCTGTGTATAACCCAAAATACCATTTCTTTACTCCTTTCAACTCAAGCCCTTTTGCTACCAGTTCCAGATGG
>JBDRHV010000144.1:0-2304 GCA_043816465.1 bacterium
GCAAAAAATAGATTTACTACAATCCATAAAATAAAAAGATATTTTAGCTGTGTTTTGTCGATAAAGTTTACGAGGTGCTGTTCTAATCGCATTTTTTAAGAAAAGAGATAGAGAAAAATCTTTTATCAGTATATTTTACAACATTTTTTCCATTTAAACAAGTATAAACTCTTTGCTATACTGGGTTCAATTCGTTTTCTCACACTTTTACATATGAAGTTTTCTATTCATTCTGATGTTCTTAATATATTTCCAGATACTTTATGTGGAATAGTAGTGTTTACGGGCATTAATAACCGTATTGCTTCGAAAGATCCTTATGGTCTCCTCAAGCAGGCTATTTTAGAAAAACAAAAAGAAGCAGACCTTCTCAATCGTCCAGAGCTGAGCGCATGGGAAGAGCATTTTCGTAAGGCTTCTATTGATCCTAAAAAATATCCACCGTCAATTGTTGCTATTTCACAGCGTATTATGGATGGTAAGGGAATGCCGAGCATTAATGCCGTTGTTGATCTCTACAATTCTGTTTCTATTCAACATCTTGTGCCAATGGGGGGATACGATCTTGATCGTGTGAAAGATGATATTGAGATTCGCTTATCTCATTCTGATGATATTTTTATTCCACTTGGTGCAGATACGGCAGAAGAAATTGATGTAGGGCAGGTAAGTTTAGCTACGGGAAATAAGATTATGTGTGCACGTTTTGCATGGAGACAAGACAATAACCATAAGGTGCTAGAAAATACGAAGAATCTTTTACTGCGTATAGAAGGAGCAGGTCTTGATAAAGAAGCATTACATGATTTTATGCATGATATTTCTGAACTTATAAAAAAATATTGTGGAGGAAAATATCAAAATTTTTTACTCAGTAAAGATACCCCAAGTGTAGATCTTTCTCTAGCACTCAAAAATGTACAAACTCAAAAGTTATCAAAAGAAGATATTATGATTGAGGAGATTATCAATAAAGGGACGGTTGACGTGATTATGCGTGATGAGCTTGAGGCGAAGCTACGTTCAGGGAAAAAACTACGTATTAAACTAGGAATTGATCCAACGGGCTCTGATTTGCATTTAGGACACATGGTTCCGGTGAAAAAACTAAGAGAGTTTCAAAAACTTGGTCACCAGATTCAATTACTTTTTGGGAATTTTACTGGGCAGATTGGTGATCCAACGGGTAAATCTCAAGTACGTACGAATAAAACACAAAAAGAGCTTGAAGCGAATGCTAATACTTATATAGAACAGGTGAGTAAGGTTTTGGATACCAATAAGATTGATGTTGTTTGGAATGCAGATTGGCTTGCACCCCTTACTTTTGCTGATGTAGTGCAACTTGCCGGGAAATTTACAGTATCGCAGATGCTTGAGCGGGATATGTTTCAGGATCGGATTAAGAAGGAGCAGCCTATTTATGTGCATGAATTTATGTATCCTCTTATGCAAGGATATGATTCAGTTGCGCTCAAATCTGATGTAGAAATTGGCGGTACAGATCAGACATTTAATTTACTTGCTGGACGTACTTTGCAAAAAGCTTATGGTCAAGCTTCACAGAGCGTTGTTACTGTGCCAATACTTGAAGGACTTGATGGTCATATTAAAATGGGAAAATCAGAAAATAATTATATTGGTGTTGTTGAAGCAGCAAATGAACAATATGGAAAAATCATGTCTATTCCAGATACGTCGATTTTGCGTTACTTTGAGCTTGCTACAGAATTATCTCTTGAAGATATTGATGCTATTCGTTCTTCTCTATCAGAAGGATTGAATCCTCGTGATGCCAAAATGCAATTAGCACGAGAAATTGTGACATTATATCACTCAATTGATGCAGCAAAAGAAGCAGAAGAATCTTTTAAAAAAGTATTTCAAAGAAAAGAAATTCCGGATGATATGCTTGAATATACACTTTCTTCGCCTCAAAACATTATCGACCTTATAATTGAGAACAAGCTTGTGTCTTCCAGGTCAGATGTTCGACGTATGTTAGATCAGAATGCGGTTTCTTTTAATGATGAAAAAATTACGGATATTGAGTATATGGTGTCAGAGTCGGGGGTTTTACGTGTTGGAAAGAGAAGATTTTTAAGAATTTTGTAAAAAAGATTTCAACTTCAAAAATTGTGTAATTATAGAGACATATTTTTGGAGCAATTATTTATTTTAATGCGTAATTATTATGTATCGTCAGCCAAAAAATAACGGACATTTTGGAGATTATGGTGGTTGTTATGTGCCAGAGATCTTAGTTCCAGCTTTGAACGAACTTCAATTGGCTTACCAAGAAGC
>JBDRHV010000145.1:0-2873 GCA_043816465.1 bacterium
GGGGCAGTATCTACGTCCCTATCTAATGTGAGTGTATTTGTTGTGGTATTAACAGTATTTATAATGGCATAATCACCATCCGTCGTATTCCATATCACCATGCCAGCCTTGATAGTAGCCTCATCAGTATCACTTGAGTAAACAACCGAATAGTTTGTAACACTACTGATGGTACTTGAATACTTATACTGCATCGAGGCCAGTGAGCTTCCACCTACTGCAGCATTATAAACATCTACCTGAAAGTAATAACTTCCATCTGTAATATTTGTTCCATCAGAGTTTACTAGCTTACCTTGGAAATTTATTACCTCATTTATCGCGGCATACGTGTGAGAAGAAGGACTCGTGGCAACGAGACCGAAGTATAACGCTATGATAATTATAGGCAGCAGCAAAGCTTTTTTCCAAGGTTTACCCTTGAACCAAGCTTTGCTTGGTTTTTTATTATCCATAATTGCGCGTTTTCGCTTTCTTAACAATATTCAATATAACAAAAATACACAAGAGAATCAAAGGAAAATGGAGACATAAACTACCCGAAATTACTTATCAACGACAATCTACAGGCCAACCTGCTTAAACATTGACTTGACGGCTTCTTTTGATGGTACTATCTGAGGTTTAGGAAGGATACCCTCCTCTACAAGATACAGATGATCAAGCCCGATTTTTCCAGCATAAAGATTTCTATAGCCCACTTCATTGTCTTTGAGGAATTTTCTTACTTTCAGAAAGCCCCTAAGATATGAGACATCCTTATAGTATCCACCGGGTCTTGACGTTTCGGACATCCCTCTTTTGACTCTTAAAACCGTGGCAAAAGCATTTCTTTTTGGATACACAGCATTCATAGCTTTAAATACCTCTCTGAAAGACATTGTCTCAGATAGATAAACTGCATAAGTCTGAGCCGCTTTCCTCTTGATATCAATGTTTCTTAATACTCCATATAACTCTTCATTGTACAGGGCAAGCCCTTCTTCTGCGTCTAAATATTCTATAAGATTTGGCTTACCAAATGTATCAAAGCCTGTAGAATATCCGTTCTCAGATCTGACAGCATGAGTCATTACCTCATGAACTATAGTTTTCTTTATCCTTTCAGCATTTGTCTCAATACCTGGATCTATCATTATCCTTTTTGTCTTTGCCGTTGTTCTAAACTCAGAAGCTGCAATAGCCTTTGAGCCCTCTATTGTCCAATCGTCGAGTCCAAGTACAGAGAAGACCTTTGTAAAAATAGCTACAATATCATCGAAACCAAGTTCTCTCTCTTTCATTTTCGTATCTCTATTGACCACCTCAATACTTCCATACCTCCCCCTGAGTATCTTACATACTCTTGAATACAACTTATCACTGGGAAATCCAAACCTTTCCTTTGATATCTTTGCAAACTTCTCATCATCCCCAATAGCCTCCAGAAGCTCTGAGGCTTGCTTTTTTGCAGCTATTACGTCGATGAAATACTTCGACAACTCAGGATCTACATTAGTTATTTCCTGTAAATCTGAAAGCTCGTCAAGTATCTCAAAATTCTTTCTCTTATTAGCTTTTCTGTATGTAAAATGGGGGTTATATGTCTCAGAATTAAGGAATTTTTCTCTTTCCTCTGCAAGATTAGTTGGCACAAGGTACAAGCCAATAGGAGTTGCTATCTGAGATATCTTCTCGTTATATTCGGAATATGTGAGTTTTTCGGGTTTTTTCATTACTTATCCTCCTCAATATATCCAAATTTGACTTTCCAAGCAAGAACTAAGAAAGAACCCACCAACATCCCTGTCCACACCCTCTTGAACCTCTTCCACGCAGTTTTTATCCCTCCGGTCCCAATTAGCATTACAGGACGAGCGAGCCACTCCAGTCCAGACTCACTTATCTCTTTTTTTACTTTCACTGCATCACCCGCAACATAGTCAAAGGTACCGCCTAGTGCAAAGGCTACTCCAAACTTCAACTTGTTTTTCCTTTTATACAACCACTCAGGTTCTCTCGTACCAAGACACATAAACAGAATATCCGGTTGATATTTATTGATAAGCTCTTGTGCTTCGTCGTCATTTTCCTTCTTTTTGTCTCCGGGATACACATTTACTATGTTCAAACCCTTGTACACACTTTTCAGCTTCTTAGCAGCAATAACCCCGGTATTTCCATTTCCAAAATCAAATCCACCATATAGCATGACTTTGTATTTTCTTTTTGCTGCCAACCTACATACAGGGTAGATAATGTCCGAACCGCTCACTCTTGCTTTCACAACAGTCCTTACGAGCCTTGGAAACAATACGATCGAGGCTCCCGTGAAGACATATTGCCATACGGACTGGAATAATCTGATAAAGATATTTGTACTTACTGGTAACCGTTGGTACAGAGAAGCCCAATTCACGTATATTCCATCTGCCAAGGAAAGATCTGCTGCCTCAAGTGACTTTTTATATTCCTTGTTTTTCCGAATCTTTACAAAAAACTCCGAGTATGGAGTGATTACTAGTCCTGACCCCTTCTTTTTTGCTAATTCATCAATAATATCTATAGACTCATCGGTATCGACATTATCTACTTTCAACCCCAGGATATTTACACTTTCTGGTCTAGTTTTCTCCTTCTCACTAATCCAGATATCCATGTATTGCTTTATCATTCCAAAGTAAACACCAGTATAAGTCCACATCCAAATCTTTGGGAAAAATCCGTACCCTCCAGATCCAATAACAATCACAAGATAAATTAAAACCATAACCAAAGCATTCACGTACTCACTGTCTTTATCCACCTCGCTCATAAGCTGCATTATTAATATTCCTAATGTTGTGGAAAAAATCATCCACAGTACAGTAAAGAATCTTGAAAATGCCGAAACG
>JBDRHV010000146.1:0-3818 GCA_043816465.1 bacterium
CGAACAAATATTTCATTCTGAGGATATTTCTATATCAAATCGTTTAATATTTGTTCAGAAGTAACATTAGGAGGTTCGCTTTTGCTTCCATACAAGTGTTCTAATACTTTTAGTACATTCTTTAATTGGATTTCAATGTCCTCAAGCAAAGAAACCTAAGAGATATTCGAGCAAATAGTTGATACTTTTGAGGTGTATTAGTGGTTAGAAAGTAATCTACTTATAGCTGGTTGGCCAGATTTGTTAAATTTGTCATCTTCACGTCAAATCTTTCTTTGGCTTTTTGTTCTGTCGCTTTGAAATTTTTGTAGAATTCTACTAGTGCCCTTATCTCCGGTCCTCCATCATTATCGCCAAAATCTAATCTATAGAGTTGCAAAGTACAATGTTTCATGATTCCTATAGGTTCAAAACCTTTATTATAACCCTCGATTCTTTTATTAGTAAAGGATCTTGATAAAGTATTTGATAGAGCTGAGGTGTCTTTAATAGAGAATTCACCGTCTTTTAATGTTTGATTGTATGGATCAATTAAATTGTCAGTGGAATGAGCAATGTGTGAAATTGCCCCGATTCCGCTCTCAGTAAAGATAATAGAATATTGGTGATTACTGAGATGAGATTCCTCAATATTACCTGGATTTAACATTAGAGTAGCAAAAAGCTTCCCTTCATTGATTGGGTAAACTAATCCTGGATATTTTTCACTTAGTATGCGACCAATTTCTCTAAGATCGTTATATTCAGTACTTGTGTCTTTTCTTTCAGTACCTTCTCCAGAAACTGGAATAATTTCATTTCTAGGTGGTGGTTGAGGTTTTTCTGCAAAAACTGGGTTTTGATCTGTAGGAGTTGGTTCAGAACCGGAATTTTCTATAGGGGGCATATTAGAAATGATAATATTTTAGACGCTATCAGTTTATCATATTCGACATAATCTGTGAATTAGATACTTCATTTTTTGTGGGTAGGGCCACATTATTTCTTCAGGAAAAAGTGGGTAACAAAAATGGTAGACGAAGGCTTACATTTGGGAGCCAGACTCAAAACATTACTACTTAGAGTCCGAATCAGGGCTTACATCCCACCTCTGATCTTTCAGCGGTCATCTACCATCTTTATATTAAGGTAAAAATTCAATGATGTCAACAGTCTGTTTTTCAATGTTTGATGTGTGTGCTATTATGACTTTTTGCGTACCATGATAAAGATTAAGAAACTCACAAAGATATATAGGATGGGTGATGAGAAGATAAATGCTTTATATGACGTGGATTTAAACATAGAAAAAGGTGATTTTGTGGCCCTCATCGGTCCTTCCGGTTCCGGAAAGTCTACTTTGATGAATATGGTTGGGGCACTTGATTATCCTGATAAAGGGAAAATATCGGTTGAGAATGATGAGATTTCCCAAATGACGAGTTTCCAGAGAGCAAATTATCGAAATTCAAAAGTAGGATTTGTTTTCCAGACCTTTAATCTTCAAGGACATCTCACTGCTCTAGAGAATGTGGAAATTCCATTGATATTTGCTGGTATAAGAAGAGGACTGAGAAGACAGATGGCAAAAGAAGCACTTGAGACAGTCGGACTTGGTGATCGTATGGATCATAAGCCAAATGAGTTATCAGGAGGACAGCAACAAAGAGTATCTATTGCAAGAGCTATTGTTAATAAGCCAGAAATACTTCTTGCAGATGAACCTACTGGAAACCTTGATACAAAGACGGGTATTTTGATTATGGATATCTTGAAAGACTTAAATGAAAAGGAGAAAGTAACGGTTATTATGGTTACTCACAACGAGCAGCATTCAAAGTATGCAAATAAGGTCTATCACTTGATAGACGGTAAAATTGTTAAGAAAAGGAAATGAGATTTTGGGATTTAATTACAGTAGCATTACGAAATTTGTGGAGACAAAAGATGAGAAGTCTTCTCACTATTCTTTCAGTAATGGTCGGTGCATTTCTTATTGCAATTATGATGTCAGTAGGAACCGGACTTGAAGAATTTCTCTTAAGTCAGGTCACAACATTTTCAAATGAAAAAACTATCGCAGTAAGTGCCGATTTTGCATTTGGTGATATGTTTGGGTTTGGGAGTGCCCCTCAGGAATACGTCGAAACTGATTCCCAGTCGGATAATTTTTCTGATAGTAGCCAGATGTTGGAAGAAAGACTTTTATCAAAAGATGACCTTGAAAAGATAAAAGATATTGATGGGGTGAAGGATGCAGGATTTCAGATAATAATTTCTTCAGATTATGCTCAGTTGGAAGGTGAAGAAAGCAAAAAATTAAATATAAATGTATATGGGTATCCAAATTCAATAGGTGAGAATATTAGATTCTACGACGTGGACAACGATTTATTAGATGAAAAATACTCGTTAGTGATTTCTGGGGACTATGCTGGATCTTGGGGAATAACAAATGATGAAATAGTTGGAAAGAAGATAGATATTCATGTCACTCAGGAGGTCACGGACCCAAGGATTGAACCAGAAGGAAAGATATTTGAATTTGTAGTTGCTGGAGTGACCGAAAAGAGTCTAGTAGGACAGATGGGAATGATAGGTACTGATGCCGCATATGATATTGGTGCATACGTAAAGGGAATAACCGTTGAGGAATATGCTGATCAGTTGAAGGAATTTGAGATAGGCGTTCAGGTAGAAAGGGCAGATTTGGTTGAAGAGGTAGATAAGAAAATTGAGGAACTAGGGTATAGAGGGTACACATTTGATGAAACTGTCGGTCAGATTGGGACAGTCTTCGACATCATCGGATATGTACTGAGTGGGTTTGGAGGAATTGCGTTGTTTGTTGCTTCAATCGGAATTGCAAATACTCTTCTTATGGCAATCTATGAAAGGACAAGGGAGATTGGAGTAATGTTGGCTGTTGGGGCTAAAAAGGTGTTTATCGGAATCATGTTTACATTTGAGGGAGCCCTACTTGGATTCATAGGTGGAGTTTTTGGACTACTTGTAAGTTGGGGATTCGGACGGCTAGCAGATAGTATTCTTCATAATGGAATAAATATTGGTGGAAATGAAATACTTCCAGCCTACCTTGCTGATTATCCAACATTCAATGTGTCAATTTTGACACCGACATTGATAGGTTTTGTAATAATTACGACAACAGTAGTGGCTTGGATGGCAAGTCTATATCCAGCCTGGAAGGCCGCAAGACTTGATCCAATCACAGCATTGAGGCACGATTAAGCTAGTAATTAGTAGTTCGTAATTAGTAATTAGTAGTTAGATTTATACGTGTATACTGTTACATATCTCAGTGCCGCTACGCAAGAATAGGCTGTAATCTGTAAAAAACGTTATAGGAGGCCAGGCCTTTTTCGAAATTTTTTAATGATTCATAACTTTGAATTACTGGCATCTCTGGCTTGCCCAGAGTCTATTCGTTGGAAAACAGGTGCAAGTATTACCGGTAAATTCTGCACCCGAGTTCCACTTGATAGACTCTGGAGTCCGCGATGCGGCCCCAGAGATACTGGTTAATTAACGATTCTGTGTACAGTGTACGGTGTACTTCTTTCTTCTTTTTATGAAATTCCAAGTTTATTCTGTATAATAGAAGGGTAATAACTAAAACTATCTATTTATGAAGTGGAGTAAGTATTTTTTAAAGACAGAGAGAAATTCTCCCAAAGATGCAACTCTAGAATCACATAAACTCCTTCATAGAGGTGGATTCATCAGGCAAATATCGGCCGGAAGATATTCTTTCCTTCCTATAGGGATGAGGGTACAGAAAAAAGTAATGAAAATAATTGAGGAAGAGATGGAAGCAA
>JBDRHV010000147.1:0-2157 GCA_043816465.1 bacterium
TCTTCCTTCTAAAGAAGTATCTATTGCACGAGAGGATAACTCTTTGAATAGAATATCCACCTCTTCTTCGGTGGTCTCTTGTTTAGCAATATTTGTGTAAATTGATAAGAATTCATTGATATTCATTGTTTTTCACCTTTGTTATTATACCCCTTTTCCCCAAAAATGTAAAATCTACTAAAATGTCCTACTCTTCCCACATTTTGGGCAGATAAAATGCACAGAATTATCTGTTTTCTTTACCTTCCAAGTAGAAATATGACCTTTATAACTGCAATTTGAGCATTTAAGATACATACTATTTATTAGCCCAATATCCTCTTCCACCAATCTTTTGCATACATTCCCACTCTATGCACAGGGGATGGTCCTCTTGCCTTTAGCTCCTCCAAATGATCTTTTGTTATTGCCCCATGGTCACATCCTATTCCCCATTTTGGGTATAGTTTGTCCCATCCTGCTAGAAGAGAATCACAATACATTTTTGCTACTATTGATGCTGCTGAGACTTCATATATCTTTTTATCTGCTCCAATTATTCCTTCAATCGGAATTGCAATATTAATCGAAAAAAACTCAATCCATTCTTTACTCCAATACCCATCCAAAATAATCTTTTCTGGTCGCTCCACTCTCATTTGGAGCATTGTCCCAATCAAACCGTTTATAGCAGTAGCAATTCCCATATTCCTAGCAATATACACCCCAATCTTTCCAATCTGAACAGGAGTCACGGGAATCGCATAATACAAACAATTCTTCTGAATCTCTTGGAATAATATTGCCCTTCTTTTTGGGGTCAATACTTTGCAATCCTTTATGCCTTCTATCCTCTCCCCAATTGTGGCCAGAGCACAAACTATGCAATCCCCGCACAAAGAAGGAGAATAATTAGATTCATCCACACCTATTATCACTTATGCTATACCCTCGGAAAATCCTCTTCATCATTTTGCACTCCCATCTCTGGCTTTTCTTTTTTCGAGGGTTCCCAAAACATTGATTTCATAGCTTCTTTACTTCGAATATTTCTTCTCTCCATAGCACTATAGTAATCATCTTTCTCATCATATAAAAACTGAAGCTCTTGGTCTTTAAAAAACTCATACAACCTTTCTGGATGTGTGCTAAAACCCATCCATGTCATGATATCTACCCCAAATCCAACTTGAATTCCCGTAATTCTAGAAGTAAGACCTAACAAAGCAAATGATTCTCCATGAAATAGCCCTCCACCACTATTGCCGAAAATACTGGAAGCATTGCTCATCAAATAAGTCTTTTGTTCGATGATCTCTCTCAGATACGTAAGAGTTCCCGGATTAGCAAATGGATCATGCAAGAGAGAACATCCACAAACCCATACTGGAGAAAATACTTGTAAATTTCTTATCTCTATTTCTGGGATAATACTTGCTATATGAGGCATTGGTTTATGATTATACAATTTTACGGCTGCCAGATCATGATGCTTGTCATAAGCTATAATTGTCCCTGGTGTACTATTAGAGGAAATTACTTTAGAACCATCATAATCAAATATTTCTATTGCCACCTCCTCAAATACTTCCTTTTTTCTGTCCCTCTTCAAAACTGGATCCCATTCTTCTCTCACCTTAATGCTTTTATCTACAACATGCTCACAGGTCAAAACTACATTTATGAATTTTCCAGGTTCTTTCAAATCCTCCTTGCTGTACACAAGTACACCACTTCCTCCAGCTTCGGCCGCTTTTACTCTCGTGACTGGATACAAAATCTTCTCGTGCAAAGTTTTTCTCATTTCAGTCCTCCTCTACTGTTATTTCATCCTTTTTAAATGTCAAAACGACATCGCTATCTACTAATACCTCTTCTTCCTCTTTAAAGTTTTCAGTAAAAGCATTAAAAGCTATCCATATACTTTCAATTGGAACTTCCTTCTTGAACAGAATATCACCGAAACCTACTCCACCTTTTTTTAAGGTCCATCCTGAAATGCCATCATTAGGCATTGCAACAGTATCGGTGTCATTCATCTCCTTATATTTTTTTACTAGCTTCTTATAGTCAATTCCTCTATATACAGTAACTCTTCCAGAAGGATATTGTGATTTTAAATACTTCTGAGATGCTAGAACAAAAGGAATCATATTTTCTACATTATCCAAACCTTTT
>JBDRHV010000148.1:0-3110 GCA_043816465.1 bacterium
CACACAGCGGGTGTGTAACATATTGAATTAATCTTTTGTAGGTTTTTTGATATAAAGAATAACATAATCGGCTCGGGATTCACTTCTTTGTCACCTATCTGAATATGAAGCATAATCTCATGACTTGGTAAATATCCACCCTGTGCTTTTATTATTTTTGCATTCTTTTTCATCTGAATCTTTTGCTGCTTCACTAGAGAAGGCCACTTTTCAAATTTTTCCATTCTTTCTTTAAACCACGACTCATCATAGAGCGGTACCGGCCAGATACCAATTTCCAAATGAAGCTTACCAGAGATCTTCCAATAATTTCTTTTCCCTGTCTTAATTGATTCTTTCAGGAGTTCTTGAAATTTTTGTATATCTGCAATTGAAACAGAAATACCCGTGTTACTAAGAACTTTTTTTGTCTTATTTCTAGACAAATAGAATATAACTTCCTTGTCATTCTGTTTTACAAACTGTATTCCAAAATCTGATTTGATAGAAGGAATATTGATTACAGATACCATATTTTTAAACAATCCTATTTCGTCAGATCCAGTAATGTTGATAATGCGTTCTGTAATTCAGAAAGCAAAGGATTTTTCGGCCATGCTTTTCTAAGCTCAGGAATGAGTCTATTATACCGTAGTATTGTATCTTCTTTCGACCCATTAAATTTACTAAATACGCTTACTCCATGATTGGCGATATCTTCATTAAGCTCTGATAAATTATGAAGAACATCAGCGGATTTCACTAGAATTGAATCGTGCTTCATGTCTTTGACATGAGATAGCGCTGCCATCTTCCGCTCCATCCACGGTAATGTTTTATCCGACTCCGTGACGTCATCGACCATTCGGGCTACATCTGCATTAAATTCTTTTTCTATAAACGCTTTATTAATTTTTCCATACGGCTCGCAATCCTCAATAATGTCGTGAAGTAATCCTGCAGCAATAATATTTTCGTTTCCCGTAACTCGCCCAAGAATTAATCCGACCGTCAGTGGATGGGTTACGTAGGGAATCTCCGTACCTTTCCGTCTTTTTTTGGTGTCCAGTTCATGAATCTGAATGGCAAATCGAATAGCTTTTTGAATAAGTGGTGTATAGATCATACTATATTCTCCTTTCCTATCTTATCATTAATCATCGAACCCACTTGATTGTTTTTGTGATATCCTCTGCACCCCAATCAATTTGTAGTCTCGGGGTCACATAGCAAAGTTCAAATGGTGACGCGGCATTGAGTGCTTTGATAGTTACAGGCGTTGGGATAATCGGTATATACGTCCTATACTGCGGATCATTCCCGTTCACCCAGTCTATTACTTCATAAAATTCATAGTAATACCGTTGTCCGCATTCCTCACACGCAACCAATTTTCTATAGAGATGATCATCATCAGTATCATATTGCTCTATGAGTCGAAACCGTAAATCACTCTGATCAAGGTTCGTTTTTGTCCACAGATGACACTGAGTCGGTTGCATTATTTTTATATGTAGCATAACTCTCACCTCCTTACGTTTTATATTTTTTGGAAAAAGAATTCGGGGAAATGAAGAATTGAAGAACATCTTTAGTATACCAAAATACAAAGAAAAAGCAAGATTTTTGACGCTCTACACACGCCCGGTGTGGGTAACTTTTTCATATACGTTCTTCCGCTGCACCCTGCGCTAGGTACCCTGCTCAGTTAACTTGAAATTAACCTGATAAGTATAGAGAGCAATATTTTTCAATTCTTTTAGTGCATACTTTAATTTTTCATCCATATCCAACACTACTATCGCTCCTTTTACCGCCTTGTTATTAGCAATTTTTTCTCTCACCCAAGCGATATAACGCAGTATCTGACCAACCACAGCATCCGAAGTCCTTCCTTTCTTCAACTCAATTACCAAGAACTCTTCTCCATTTTTCGCCTTAGCCAAAATGTCTATCTCTCCAATGGGTGTTTGATATTGCTGGCTTGTGAGATCACCTTCTTCGTAAATCAATTCATATTTCTTCCCAAAGATGGTTTTATTCCAGTTGGCTATTAAAAAATCTTCGAGGTGGCTTTCCATACCGAAGTTAGCCAAATCCACGACTCCATGTTCTTGAACCTCTTCCTCAACAATTTCTTCCTCGCTTTGGGTTGATCCAAACGGGCCATTACCTGAAATTTCCCCGAAGATCCCATCTAGCTGCCACAGGCTGATGTTATATTTTGGAGCCAAATCTAAAATGACTTCATTTACTTTCAGATATTTGTCGGCAAAAGAATCTTTGGGGAGAAACTTTGGAAATAGGTTTAGCTTTTTCAAAGCTGTCTCACTTCTCGTATTCCAAACACCATACTTTGTGGGATAAACCACAAGAAGTATTGGGGTAATTACAGCCTTACCTAGCCCTTTAATAACATAGCCACCCTTCGCATTAAACACCTGAGATAGTTTCTCTCTTATAGGAATTTCCTCGTTAAGAAGATACTTCAAATATCTCTTTAGTGCCTCCATATCTGAGGTAATAAGGTTTCCCTGTCTGTGTATTCCTTCCCAATGAAGATTGTTTTTAATCAACAAAAAGGACTTAAAATCATCTTTTGTGAGTCGATCTAGATTGATGGGGTTAAACATTTGTCCATATTTTCCAACTATCTTCTTCTC
Source organism: bacterium (assembly GCA_043816465.1). Taxonomy (GTDB): domain Bacteria; phylum Patescibacteriota; class Dojkabacteria; order SC72; family JAFGCJ01; genus JBDRHV01. Next base: position 2,643 of record JBDRHV010000148.1, read on the forward strand.
CGACTCCAACCACCAGGGGTCATTTGATTTTTCTAAAATGATTTTTTGAATTAAGTCTTGATCCATAAAATTCCCTTCTCTACTACTCGCAAGCGGTCTATACACACCCGGTGTGTGTAACTTTTTTCCAGATTTTTTCCTCAATGAGCAAGCATTTTCAGTTGGTTACATTTTGTAACCACCTCACTCCCACCATTTTCAAAGCGTTACGTTTTGTAACGGTTTCACTCCCCTCTTTTTTCGAGCCGGATGTGTTTACCCTTAAAAATAGCAGGTTTTTTTATCCGAATATTCATACGTTCTCTCTATATCCCTATCTATCATACGCACACAGCGGGTGTGTAACATATTGAATTAATCTTTTGTAGGTTTTTTGATATAAAGAATAACATAATCGGCTCGGGATTCACTTCTTTGTCACCTATCTGAATATGAAGCATAATCTCATGACTTGGTAAATATCCACCC
>JBDRHV010000149.1:0-3813 GCA_043816465.1 bacterium
TCAGGAGTAATCACTGAAAGGATATATGTAACACCACGCCCACCTTGACGTTGAACAAGTAATCCTTTGCTATTATCATCTTTTAACTGTCTTACAATTTCTCCATCCTCACTCGCGGCAAAATACTTCATTGCTCTTCTAACCGCATTTTCTTTGTTTCGATCAATCCTCTCCTTATAAGCACTTCCAGCTTCTCCTTTTCCAACAATATTGAACATGTCAACGAATATTAGAAATTAATTATCTTATTGCTTATATTCTAATCTAATGGCCTTCTTTTTTCAAAAAGTAAATCATGTATAATGATACCGTTAACTTGATTTGATAGAACAAATGTATGATGTAGCAATCATTGGAGCTGGGCCTGCTGGATATACTGCTTCAATTTATGCATCCAGATACAAGCTTTCAAACGTAATTGTCGGAGAGGTTTTTGGAGGGCAGACAGCCGAGTCGACTTATATTGAGAACTATCCAACATACTTGAACATCAAAGGTTCTGACCTCATGGGTAAAATGAGAGATCATGCAAGACATTACAATGTCGAGGAAGTCTTCGATATAGTTGAATCTATCACGGGAGAGGCTGGAAACTTCATTACCAAAACGAAACAAGGTCAAGAAATTCAATCGAAGGCAATCATACTTGCACTTGGTGGAAAAAGAAAAAGCCTTGGAGTCGAAGGAGAAATACCTTTAGTAGGGAAGGGAGTAGCATATTGCACCACATGTGATGCACCATTTTTTAAGGACAAAATCGTAGGTATAGTAGGTGGAAGCGATGCAGCAAACACATCCTCTCTTTACCTTTCAGATGTAGCCTCAAAGGTCTATCAGATATACAGGGGAGATAAGCTAAGAGGCGAGCCACTTTGGGCTGAACAAGTGATGAATGATCCAAAGGTACTTGTTTTATTCAACACGAATATTACAAAGATTACCGGAACAGAAAAGCTTGAATCAGTGACTCTTGATAAAGAATTTGAAGGATCGACAGAGCTTAAACTTGATGGATTATTTATTGAGGTCGGCTCAGAGCCTGTAACTGCTCTCTCAAATGGACTCGGAATGAAGCTTGATGAAACAGGACGAATAGTAGTTGGACCAGACCAAAAGACAAATGTAGAAGGAATCTGGGCAGCAGGCGACATCACCACAAATTCTGACAACTTCAATCAAATAATTACAGCAGCTGCAGAAGGAGCAATTGCAGCAAGAAATGTATTTACATATATTAAGAATCAGCCATCAAACAAAGAAATGTGAGTCTTGTTGAGGTATAATTAAATCACATGGAAAAAAGTGCCCCAAATTCTACAAAGTTAGCATGGAAAGCATTTAAAACTGTACTTTCGGTCGACACAAAAATAGGATTCCCTTATCTTATTGCCAAAAACGCTAGTGCACTTCTTAATCTTTACCTAGTGTTTATCTTTGGTAAGTTAATCGATAGTATCGGACAGTTAATCGTTAATTATGAATCTTTTTCCATATCTGCACTTTCTGAAACCGGAGCATTAAAATACTTTTTCATTTTAGTTATTTCAAAACTTTTCATTATTGCATCTGCGAAAACAATCGAATATGCAGATATTGCTCTATACAATCTTTTCTGGACAAAAACAATCAAGAATATAATGACAAAAATTTCATCACTAAACCTTGAGGATGTAGAAAACCAGAAAATTCAAAAATTGGTCACTACCGTCCCTTCTTATTCCGTCGATTCGGTATGGAATACTTTCACATATCTGACAGAGATGGTCAACAATATCTTAGTTTTAATTGGAGCTGGTTGGGTGATAACTACTCAAATGTCACCTTGGGGACTACTCGTAATATTCTTCGTAATTCCAGAAGCTATATATAAATACAAGCAAAACAGAAAACTTAAAGAATTCAGAGACCAAAATGCTACTCGCCTACAATACACTGACTATCTATATCAACAATCTGTAATATTAAATAATTTCCCAGAGTTGAGGGTGGACAGCGTCTTTGACTTCTTGATTGACTCGTATGAAAACTCTAGTAAAATATTCAATCAGTCGCAAAATAACATTCGTTTGAAAAGAGAGAAAGGGACAGCTTTACTGTCATTTGTAGATGAATTTTTCTTAAGAGTTGTTCAGCTACTACTAATTCCAGTTTCAATTGCACGAAAGTACACGATAGGTCAGTTCAAGTATTTATTTGATTACTTGGATAATCTGTTTACAGCATCATGGAATGTAATATGGATGACCTTTTTAATTAAAGAAAATAGCTTTTACATAGATGACTATTTTCAACTTATAGAATACAAAGGGTTTGGAGATATTGTATCAGGAACCCAAAAAATCGATTCTATTCAAGTACCATCTATTGAATTTATTAATGTCGATTTTTCATACCCAGACAGTTCTAGTTCCACCCTGGAAAATGTTTCTTTTAGGATAGATCCTGGAGAAAAAGTTGCTATACTAGGACCTGATAACTCGGGGAAAAGTACCATTGCAAAACTGCTTTGTGGACTTTATAGAATAGGTCCAGGAGATATCTTAATAGATAATATCTCGATTAGAAATCTTGAGAGAGGTCAGCTTAAAGATAAGATTGCTGTTGTTTTCGAACACTATATTAAATATGAATTCAGTATTAGAAAAAATATCACTCTAACAGAAACTGAAACTGAATTTCGAAGAAGAAAATTTGAAGAATCGCTGGAAATTACTGATCTCGACAAATGGATGAGAGAAAATGATTTCGATGAATCACAAATCCTTGGAAAACAAATAGGACAGGGAATTCAGATATCCTCTGGTCACTGGCAGAGGATAGCAATCTCAAGATCACTATACAGAGACAGGCACATACTTATTCTAGACGAAAGTCTTACCCAGATTGATGGCCCATCGAGAGAAACAATATTAAAAAATATTATGGAGTACAGACCAAAGCAAACACTTATATACATCACTCAAGATAACGAGAACTTGAGCCTTTTCAATAAAATTATTCATATCGATAAAGGTAAAATAACCGAAATCCAAAAAAGATAATTTCAAAAATACATACTATGTCAGTAGATAAGATAGGACAAATATTTATGTGTGAAAAATGTGGAAATGAAGTAATTGTTACCAAGAAAGGTGGAGGTACATTATCATGTTGCAGCGTACCGATGAAATTAGTCCAGGAAGAAAATGTTGAATTATTCGATGAAGAAGATGAAGAGTCAGAAGAATAGACTTTTACTTCATACTTGTTGTGCAGACTGCGCACTCAAATTCATAAAATCAATAGGTGATGAATACAATATCACACTCCTTTTTGATAACGACAATATCCATCCCCGTACAGAATACCTCGCAAGGCTTGAAGTAGTAAAAAAGATTTCGAAAGATGAAAATGTTGAACTTGTAATTTCTGACTGGAGTCCAAAGAAATGGTTCAAGTCTGTAGACAAGAAAGAAAGAGAGCAGAAGAGATGTTGCCTCTGCTGGAAACATCGTCTTACAAAAGCTGCAAGATACTCAAAAGAAAATGGATTTCCTCTTTTTTCTACGACTCTATTAAGCAGTCATTATCAAGATAGCAAAGAGATAGAAAGAATCGGAATAGAGCTGGAGGAGAAGAAACTGAAATTTTTTGTTCCCAAAAACATTAAGCAAGTCGAAACATTCGGATTCTATAAGCAAAACTATTGCGGATGTGTGTACTCACTAAAAGATCGGTATTTTGAAAAATATTCTCAGTAAATATATAATTCACTAAGTCTATGTTATCAATCATTATTCCAACATTTCAAGAAGAAAAGTATCTCGGTCGACT
>JBDRHV010000150.1:0-4907 GCA_043816465.1 bacterium
ATATCGACGTATACAGGTTTGGCTCCTAGCCATTTGATAGGGAGTGGTACGGCAAGGCAGGTGAACGACTGGATGATTACCTCATCAACTGGTTTTATATTTATCGCCTGTAAAATTGAGTATATTGCGGCTCTTCCTGAACTAAAGGTGTAACAGTATTTTGAATTTGTTAGTTGTTTTATTTTCGACACAACAGCGTCTTCATTTCTCCCTTTCTTCCATGAGAACGGTTTAAGTAGTAACTGTCTTGCAATTTTTCTATCGTCTTTCTCTATGTTTGGTTCTGAAGCTATGAATACAGGTTTCATATTGGTTTATTGTAGCACAGAGGACAAGGATCAGGGACAGTCCCAGTCTGGGACTGTCCCTATTTGTGGGTAATCGGTACAAACACAAACCCGGGAATAACATCTTCAATAAACTTTTCTCCCCTTCTCTCCACAACCCTTATATCGTTTTTGTTTGTGGGAAATACAAATATCCCTCTGTCTGATAGGGAGGCACATAGATTTTTCGGAGTATTGGAGAAAGCAGCGGAAGACAGTACCCTGTCGTAAGGTGAATTTTCATGGAATGTATTTTCATAATCTCCAGCAATGAGATTAATATTTTCTGGTATTTTTTCAAAGTGATTCTTAATATTTTCTTGTCCAAAGGATGCAAGTTCGGAAATTATTTCATAGGCATAGATTTTACCTTTTGGGCCAATGATTCTCGAAAGAATTGCAGTCACCCACCCCGACCCATATCCTATCTCAAGGATTTTGTTTCCTAGCTTAGGTTGAAGTAATTCCAATAGTATAGCTACTGTGAGCGGTTGGGATATTGTTTGACAATGACCTATTGGAAAAGCTTCGTCAAGGTGTGATAAATTCTTTAAATCTTCAGGAAGAAATTGAGATCTATAGGTTTTGATAAAGGCATCAATGATTCTCTCATCCCGAAGGATGTTTGAGTATACAAGATTTTCAATTGTTTTTTTGTATTTTTTCATCAAGGACAGTTCCCGCGTAGCCACCGCGAAGCGGGGCAAGCCTAAGAACTATAAGCTTAATTAATTAACTTTACCGCTATATCATGAGCCCTTTTTACCTGTCTAACATTTGATATGTCTGCAAATCTGAAATGAAGTAGTCCGTGTTGTTTTGTTCCGTATACCTCTCCTGGTCCCCTTCTTTTCAGGTCGTATTCTGCAACTTTAAACCCGCTTGAGTTTTTTGAGAAAAATTCTAATCTTTCTTTCACAACATCACTGTCCGAATCAGTAAATAGTAAACAGTACGATTGTATATCATTTCTTCCAATCCTTCCTCGAAACTGGTGAAGCTGTGCAAGTCCGAACCTCTCGGAGTTTTCTATTATCATCATTGTGGCATTTGGAATATCTATACCAACTTCAACCACTGGTGTGGCAACCAGAATATCTGTAATACCCTCGTGAAATTTTTCTATCTCCTCCTTCTTCTCTTTTTCGCTCAACCTTCCATGAACTAAACCTACTTTGAATTTAGAAAAATATTTCTTGATATTGTTATACTCCACCTTTGCGGCTTTTGCTTCGACCTTTTCAGATGATTCAATCAGTGGGTGGATAACAAATAGTTGCTGGCCCTCTTTCAATTTTCCCTTGATCCACTCATATGACTGAGTTCTTTTATCCTCCGGTACCACATGTGTTTCTATCTCCTTTCTTCCCTTTGGGAGTTCGTCAAGGATGGAAACGTTTTTTTCTCCGTAAATAGCCATAGTAAGTGTTCTTGGTATCGGGGTGGCGGTCATTGTCAATCTATGAACACCCTTCAATTCATGTGCCACTTTCTTTCTCTGTTCCACTCCGAACCTGTGTTCTTCATCCACTATCGCAAGAGCAAGATTGGCTGGTATCTTATTTTTATACAGAATTGCATGAGTTGATATTATTATCTGGGCATCATCTACAAATTCGTCTTTAATACCTGATGTCAGTAATTTGATAGGAATATCTATACCTTCTTCTGTCAGAAAATTTGAAACTGTTTCATAATGTTGGTTTGCCAGTATTGTTGTGGGTGCCATGATAACTGTGGAATATCCATTTTCGAATGCTGAAACCGCAGCTGCCAATGCCACTATTGTTTTCCCAGAGCCAACATCTCCATTTAGTAATCTTTCCATTGGTTGAGACTTCGAGAGATCTTCAAAAATCTCATCGATCGCCTCTTTTTGACAATTTGTTAGTTCAAAATCGAGATTATCCAATAATTTTGAAACAAGAGGGCTATCTATTGTGGAAAATATTTCTTTTGCTGTTTCATTTTTTCTCTTTGCAATTATTCTTTGCGCTTGTAGCTGAATTTCAATAAGCTCATCCAGTCCCAACCTTTTCTCCGCCTCCTTCACATCTTCTTCTGATTCTGGAAAGTGAATTGAAAAGACTGCTTCTGGAAGTTTTAGCAGTTTTTCCTTATTAACTATTTCAGAAGGTAGATAGTCATTAACTAGTTTTGAAACGAATGGTTTAAGAAAGTTGAGCCTAGATCTTATCCATTTTGACGACACCCCATATGTCTCCGGATAGATGGGGGTAAGCTTTCCGAGATGAACAGTCTCACTTTGTGCAAGTTCATACTCGGGATTTGATAATGAAATCTTTCCGTAATTCTTGTTTACCTTTCCATTGAATAAATAGCTCTGTCCGGTTTTAATTGTCTTGGTTAAAAATGGTTGGTTAAACCATATTGACTGTATTTGACCTGAAGAATCGTCTACTTCAGCAATTGTCAAAAACCGACCTCTCCTTGTTCGAATGTTTTTTATGCTCGAGACTTTTGCACGTATTGTTCCTTCCTCTTTGAGAACAAGTTGGCTTATGGAGATGATATCTCTAGAATCTGAATATCTAAACGGATAGTGGAATATAAAATCTTTTATTGTGTAAATATTTAGCCGCTCGAGTTTTTTTGAATAGTATGGTCCAACAAGTGGAAGTGTCGATACTGGATCGTTTGGTCTAAACAAAGAATCTTTTTGCATAGATGGCTTGATTATAGCAGTATGGAGTAGTTAGTAATTCGGAATTAGTAATTCGGAGTGAACGACTCTTCTGAAACTAATTACTAACTACATTCTTTACGATTCTAGTAGTGTGAGTAGTGGGACGAGTATTATTCCGCCTATTATTACAACCGCTAAAATAATCCAGATAATTTTGTTTATTAACTTTTTTCGGATTTTCATGTCTATGTATTATATTGAATCGCTATACTTTTTGCCAAGAGAACTTTTAATGTTCCTTTTTGCAATAGTAGTGAAAGCCATATCGATCCACTCCTCTGTCGCATGTTTTTTATTTTTATCTATCCGAATTTCTATAAAATCTCCTGTCTTTAATTTAGTATCAAGACTTACGGCTTTTCCATTTACCCTTGCACCTGCGCATTGTGTTCCAATCTTTGTGTGCAAACTATATGCAAAGTCTATCACTGTAGATCCATTTGGAAGCTGAAGAATATCTCCTTGCGGTGTAAAAACGAATACTTGATCTTTAAAAAGCTCAGCTTTGATAGGCTCGTCTTCAACGGTATTCTTCTGGTGTAACTGTTTTACCCATTCATATTCATCTGTTGCTTTTGTAACCCTTTTTCCGGAATGTTTATAGGCGATGTGAGATGCCGGACCGAATTCATTGAATATATGCATATCCTTTGTTCTTATCTGAATTTCTAGAGTTCCTTTTTTAGGATGTTTTAGGCAAAGATGAATAGATTTATATCCATTTGGTTTTGGTTTTGCAATATAGTCTTCTGTTTCGCTTTCTATTTCATCGTACAGGTTGACCAAGATACTCATGACTTTATAACAATCTTCTATAGAACTGGTCATTATTCTGAATGCAATAACGTCTAGGATGTTTTCTAGATTTGAAGGCTTTCCTTCTCTTTGATACTTCTGTTGTTTTTGAAAAATACTGGTAATGGACTTCGTTCTTCCTTGTACATCTGCATTTACATTTTCTATCTCACATACCGTTTTTAACTCATCAAGAATTTCCTCTTTTGTTTTTTTAGACATCTTTCTTGTCAAAGTTAGGAAGTTGTTTATTTGGTCATACTTCATTCGATTTTTCTTCATCAACATTAGATCGGCAAGTTGCTTGTGCATTGACCCTAGTCCGAGATATTCAGATAAAGGTAAATATATTTTTTCCATCTCATCAAGAAATTTCTCTCTTTTATCTTTCGGGTGAACATCTATCGTGAGTAAGTTGTGGTACTTTTCTGCAAGTTTTATCATAATCACCCTCATATCAGATACTGAGGAGAGTAAATATTTTTGAGCTGAAGATATGTCAGTGAATTTACCAACCTTTTCTGCATTTTCATTTTTCATAGAAGTAACTTCCAAAACCAAGTCCAGGACTTCTTTTCCCATTTCTTCCTCTATCTGACTTGAATATTCTTCTCTCTTTTCTTCGTATTTCAATACGTCGTGAAGAATCGCAGCAGATACTGGTTTTGGACCAAGTCCCATCTCTGCCGTTTTAAGTCCAGCGGCAAGACAGTGATTAAGCTCTGGCTCTCTATTTATCCTCATTTTCCCTTTATGACATTTGTCTGCTATTTGTATTGCCGTGTTGATTGAACCTCTTTTATTTTCAGGGAAAAAATCGAGAAGTTTCTTTTTCATTTTAGAGCCGCTTGAGTATATCTCTAAATCCATTTGACCTGTTAAATGCAGGTAATAAGTTACTTAAGTGTAATCTGGCAAATTTTCTTACCAGCTTTGAGGGTTGTCTTTCCTTTAGAAAGATCTACTTTTAATTCCTTGTCCGTGACCTTATCTCCATTCAAGTATACTGCTCCTTGCTTAATCAATCTTTTAGCATGGCTGTTACTTTCAGTAAACTTTGCTACCTTTGTAATCAGTTC
>JBDRHV010000151.1:0-2528 GCA_043816465.1 bacterium
ATTCCGTGGCGGCATGGCGGCTCGGGCGGTTTATCTGAAGAAGAAGTACGACTTTGCCTATGTTCACTTCCTTGCCACGCTTTCGGCTGTTTATGTCCTGATCTTCCTAGTTGGAAGTGCTTTGGGAATTGTTAGCACGCTCTGGATTTACTTTACTACTGGTGTGTTTTCATGGATACTTTTTGTTATCTTTGATGTTGTGTTCATTGGCATGCTGGGAATTATCTTTGTAAGTCCGAAGTTTAAAGAAAGAGGTCGGAAGGGAAAAAATAGCTTCAATGATACGGCTCGCTCCGCTCGCTCATTATCGCAGAAATCCCGTTCGGAGTTGAGGGGTGGTGAGTTGAATAGCGGGAAGGTGAGTAAACTGAGAAAAGGCGATGAAGGTGAGTTGGGAGATAGCGATGGATTGGGAGGGATGAAAGATGGGTTGAGTGATAGCGATGGATTGGGTAAGAAGGGATATAGGGATGATGGAAATGATAGCGGGCTTAGTTCATTTGACAAGTGGTTGAATCGTTTTATCAAGGTTGTGAATGGCTGGCACCTGATAAAGAAGAACGGGCGAGTTATTGCAGTTACTCTGGTGATTACGCTTATTCAGGTATTGATTAGTTCATTGATGCTTTGGCTGCAATTCAGAGTGTTTGGAATTGATGTGGGTTTTGCTTCTTGTATATTTTTGTCTGCCATAGGAAGTTTGGGATTGTTGATAAGCATCACCCCCGGAAGTTTAGGAATCAACGAGGCAATCATCGTCTTCTCGGCAATGACAATCGGCATAACACCGGCAGAATCTTTATCAGCGGCATTGTTGGGAAGAGCTGTGAGCTTAGTTGTGTTGTTTGTGCTGGGCCCAATATTCAGCTACACGCTAGTCAAAAACGGGAAGGGAAAGAAAAAATATGATAAAGGATCTCGTTCGGAGTTGAGGGGTGGTGGGAAGATAAGCGATAGAGATGGAGAGATAGTGAAATCGCCTTCGCGTAGAAGCAGGAGGGAAGAAGCGAAAAACTTATAAACAAGTGTAAGTAAATATTTACAAATGGAAATAAAAGCTGACAGCAGGATATTGAAGGTTTTCTTTGAAGAGCCGCGCAAGGCTTATTTGATTAGAGAGGTTGCTCGGAAGACCGGGGTGAACCATACGACTGTTAGTCAGTATTTGAAGAATCTAGTTAAAGAAGGGATTTTGGTGAAAGAGAAGGATGGATTGTATGGTGGATACAGGGCTGTTTTGTCTAAAAAGTACTTGAATTTAAAATTGTTTTACAATTTTGAGAAATTAAGAAAATCTAAACTAATTGAGGAATTACAGAAATTCTATGACTTTCCTACAATAGTAGTCTTTGGAAGCTATGCAAAAGCAATGGACGACTCTGATAGCGATATTGATATTTGTGTTCTTACAGAGATTGATAAGGAATTTGAAACAGGAAAATATGAAAAGTTGCTGAATAGAAAGATTGGTCTTCATAGGTTTAACAGGAAGAAATGGAATATTATGAAAGAGAAAAATAAGGAACTGGTTAACAATATTTGTAATGGAATAACTCTGAGTGGAGAGTTGGAGGTCATGTAATGGACTTTGAAAGTAGTGTTAAGGCAGGATATGCGAGGGTTATTGTGAAGAATAAGAATAGGGCGAAAAGTCTTGTTAAATCTGCAGAGCAGGCGATTGAAACTGCAAAATTAATTCCCCTTAAGGAAAATTCGTTGAAATCGGTACTTAGAGAATTGTATGAGGGACTTAGGCAATATTGCGAGGCAATTGGTTTTGTTAAAGGATATAAATTCGAGTCGCATGAAGTGGTAACTTATTTTTTGAGGGATGTCTTAAAAGAAGATAAAATTTCTGGAAAGTTTGATAGATATAGAAAACTAAGGCACGGAGTAAATTATTATGGGAATGAAATTGATGTCAGTACTGTGAAGGATGTTTTGGCAGAGGTTCCTGAGATGCTAAATATTTTGAAAAAGCATTTAGAAAAAGATGAAGGGGTGAGGGATGGCCCTGGATGAGAGAGATAGCGCGTAGCTCATTCTGGCAGCTGCTTGTGGTGTATGCAGCCCTGGTTGTGCTGATTTCCTTGAACTTGTTTTGGAAGTACACACTACACTTTGAGATATTTGCAGTTGTGATTGCTGTGATCGGAGCTTATGCTTTGCGGGAACTCGATGACAATGGAAAGAAGGACAAAGTAAAGGCCGCGCGGTGGCATTATTTACTTTTGGTTATTGGGATTGTTTTGATAATCGGGCTAAGGGTTGTGCCTTATTTAGATAATTCCATACCTTTGGGTTATGATGCTGGCATCTATAAGTATGGGATTGAATCGTTTGCCGAGAAAGGTTTTAATGTTGATAGCTGGGTTAAAGGTGCTTTTACTCCTGGGTTTTTGTATTTGATGTTTGTTTTGTGTAAGGTTTTTGGCAGTGGGGCTATTTTGACATGGTTGTTTATTGGTTTTAATTTACTTTTGGGAGTGAGTGTATATCTTGTAGGCAAAGAGTATTTTAATAAAAGA
>JBDRHV010000152.1:0-2045 GCA_043816465.1 bacterium
AACACAATTATTATCCCAATAATTCCTATCACTACTGGATTTATCTTACGTGCCAAGAAGACTCCTTCCTCAAAATCCTTTTTAGGATTTAGGTGGGAGATGAATTGGCTTTCAGACATATAGTCCACCTACTGAAAAATGTCTTTCAATATTCTTAATTGATATATTTTTCTTGTTAGACAATAATAGTTGCTTACCATAACTGTGTACTCCTGAAACAATAAATTCTTTTCCTTTAACCCAAATAGAATCATGTGGTTGTATCTTATATCTTTGCCTTCTAATACTTGGCTTAAATCCATCTCTGTTTAATTGACAACTTCTATTAGTCATTCTTTTCTGCTTGTATAATATAGGCAAGCTTCTTTTGATGTTTGTATCTGTATTCTCGATGCAGAACGCATCATTATAATGTGTCTTCTTCAATCCTAATTTCAATCTATTGCAGAATGTTTTGTATCCAAATACCAATTGACAAATCAAATCTTTCTTAAATCTCCATTTGATAATATTCATAAATGTTGATTCTTTATACTCTTTGTTCTGAAATTTAATCTTTAGACCTTTTGCGTGTAGTTCATCATGGCATTTTTCGTGCAACAAAGCCATATTGCTTGGCTTGTCTGTACCGACATCTTTTCTTTGCTTTAAGTGATGTATAACCATTTTTCCATTTGGCTCTTTGCCGCATAACTGGCACTTTCCCCTTTCTCTAGTAAACAGAAAATGCTTCATGTTCTGATACCCAAACAAATTTCCTTGCTGATATTCTTCTCCTTTGATATCTGGATTTTCTAATTTATGTATATCAAAGTTGCCAACTTCAACTATTTTTTTAGTTATAGGCAACAACTGACTTAGTTTCTTAATCAAGCTTAAATGCGCCTGATAATTTCTTTCTATGCTTGGAGGCAGCCATCCTTCAGGTCTTGCCCTATTATCAAACCTTGCCTGCCTATACCACAACTTGTTTCTTTTCAACCTTCTATACATCTTCCTTTCCAACAATCTCTTAGAAGTCTTATTTTCCAATATCACTTCGCCACAAATCAATTCTTTCTTTTCTGTTGTGCAAGAAAACCCGATGTGTTTGTAGCCACTATCAATCTTGCAAACTATCTCTTGCGTTTCTCCTCTGCAAGGCACTAAAAGCTGGATTGTAAAAGGTTTTCTTTTTACAACTTTTGCTGTCCCTCCTCTTAATAGTCTTCTTGCTTTTGGTGATGTTGTAGGCATCAACGGTTTTCCTTCTTTGCTCAATACATATACAATTCCAGATACTTTCTGGACAACTATATGCTGTTGCTGATTTGCATCGAGGTTGTTTGAAAATGTTTTTAAGCCATGCTCACTAAGAGTTTCCTCTTTGTTTAAAGACATAGCCACAGAGCTACAAACTTGCAAATTTGTAGGTGTGTATGTATTTCTATTTTCAAACTGCTGTTGTATATTTTCCATATTTTTTCAACCCTCTAATCAACCAATTGCTCTCAAGCTTCACAGCTCAAGCCCCTTCCTCAAACCATTTCATGGTTTAGGTGGGGGTGATTGACTCCTTTTATGAACTGTCCTTTCCTTATTTCAATCTATACATATTCTTTTCAATTAAGTCACCTTTTCATCCATATATTGTACCATTCAATAAAAAAGTTGATTATAGTAATAACTCCAAAGAGTATTATTAAGATAGTATTATCTATTCCTGTCTGTCCATAACCTAAAGCTATTATTCCAGCGGCAATCTGTAATGAGTAAAAAGGTTTTATCTTCATTTCAATTCCTTCTTCCTTCTTTATCATAAATGGTTGAATCAGGATGTTTCATGTAATTAGTGAGCCGTATTACAGAAACAAATGAATCATAAGAACCAACTAAACAAATCAAACAAAGTAGTATAGAGAACCACCACACTCCATTGGAAAACAATAAGAATGACCCTACTACTAAAAGTACATCTCCTCCAATAAAATCAATATTGATTGTTCGTTTATTGATGTCCTTTCTTAATATAGGATATTCATTAAAAAAGATTGTTTTTAGTTTCA
>JBDRHV010000153.1:0-5182 GCA_043816465.1 bacterium
ACCACGTTATTAACAACAGATTTAGTATCACTCCAATAACTACACAAAAGGCTATCAATAGTATGATTGCAACCATTGGGTTTATTCCTTTTGTCTTCATTCAATCACTGCATACAAGTTTTTGTTTCAAGCATCTTAATGGTTTAGTTATATCTCCACTGCCATTTGGATACTTCGCCAAAAATTCATATATTTCCTCTTTCGCTTCTTCTTCTGTATAGCATCTATTATTAGTTCCACAACCTATCTCTGAATCGCAAAATATAACACCATACTTCTGAACATCTTCCAACCTGCATTCTTCTTTCGTCTCTGCGTCACGGTAGCGTTGGCATTCTATACATTCTTCCGAGAATATATCAGTTTTTATCATTCTTGAATTGTAAATACTGTCATCAAGACACTTTTGTAAGTCATATTCTTCTTTAGTTGCTAGTCTTGATTCACACCCCAACCCCTCGATGGAGCAAACTTCACAATTCCACCTTTGATCGGGCAGACCCAAATCACAGATACTTTCTTTCCATTCGATGCACTGCCAATCATCAGGCTGTTTAACATCTTCTAGGATAAAACATAGTTCATGTTCTGGAACATTGTTAACTATCACACAGATTGCAACAAAGAATAGAAATGCACCTATCAATCCTCCTATAAAATATTTTTCATTACTTCGGTCTTCCATTTCTTCCCAGTCTCTTTTGTTCATACACATTACCTACGCTATTGTTTTTCCAATTCTCTACACTTTTGAATAAAGAGAGTATTGATGTGGCTAGACCAATCTAGTAGCTTCTTGAAATCCTCGTCTATGGACTCGCTGAAGTACAGTTCTTCCATATCCTTTATGCACTCGCCCATAAGGTGCTGCAAGTTCCTTCCTTCCTTCACCTCTGTCGCTAGCTTGAACTCTGGCTTCTGATCTGCTTTGGTTATGCTTATCAGTTCTCTTCCCTTGACTCCATACTCTACCATTTCACCTTTCTTGAAGCTTTTCAGCAATTCCTTTATAAAAGGGTTCTTGGCATTGAACCAATCCTTCTGGTCAAGCATTTTCACTCCAAAGTTCTTGTAGCTTATTACCTCAATCTTTCCAATAGTCATCGTATCACTTTCCCAAACATTATTCCTTTCTCATAATCGATTACCCTTATCTCCAGGCTCTTGTATCTGTATCCTATCGGTTCGCACATATTCTATTCCTCCTCTTTCTCTTCATTATCAAAACAGTTACGTTCATAGCAAGGCTCAAACACATCTGTATAATATTCTTTGTAGCTTCTGCCCCTGTCCCCGCCATTGTCATAATCTCTCAGTATCCTTTCAATAATTGTATCTGAAACCATTATTCAACCCCCATTATCCTCTCCATCTCCTTGACTTCCACTTCCAGATTGCATTGCAAGACTTTCATCATCTGTGCAAGGAGAAGCATCCTGTTCACTATCTTCTTGGCGTTGTACTTATGGTACTCTATCTCTGACATCATATCTTCCCACCTGATAAGTAAAAATACTTGGACTCTCCCAGTCCAAGCTCAACTTCTTTCATCCTTTTCGAGAAGACTCTACTCAGGGTTGAAGTGATTTTTCTTATTGTATTTTCTGTCTTAACGCAACCCATACGGAGCTTGATTCCGTCAGGGTAGCCACTTGTATTTTTGAACATATCTATTCTACCTCCTTTTTATGAGCATAATGTAACTGAATGATATTTCTAAGTAAAGCAACTCCCTGCTCAATGACTCTTTGCTCTTCTATTTTATCAGTTTCTTCAAACTGTATTTCTATTCCTTGATTCCCTTTATAGGTGAATTTCATTCTATTCTATCCATCCTCATAGCGAGAATCGGGAATTGCACCCGATACGCAGGTTTCTCGCATATAATCTTGCTTCATTACCATTATCCATTGTTCTAGCATCTTGATCACTCTTTGTCTACTTTTGTTAACAGTAATCCACCATTCTTTCTCTGTACTTTTAACAAGTCTCCAATCTTCCAACCAAGTTGATTTCGTACACTCTTTAGTATGGTTATTTGGAACTTGTCTGTTATCGTTGTTGTGTCTTTCATCTCAAAACACCTTAATGTCTTTTAATATCCACATATTCTTCTTACTCATTTCATAGTATTTTGTCATGCGAATCTTCCTCTGTTCTCCACCGATTGTTATAAACTCTTTAAAGTATTGGTCGGCAATTTCCCTTAAAAGATTCTCATTTTTATTGATTTCATTTAAAATATTCAACTTCTTATCTTTTCTATAGTCTTGATATGCATACACTCCTATCAAATCAAGAGTTGCTATCTTAAACCCAAGATCTTCTATTTCTTTTTCCATTATGCCTCTTTTCAGTCCTGTTCCTCTTATTAATTGCCTCAGTCTATCATCTTTTCCTGCATCTGTATTATATCTAAAAGCTATAACAAACCTATTATCAACTATTTTAGTATTAAGCAATTTTTCCGCAGTATCTTTTAAAATACCATCATTTACCAACAGAGAAAATGTATCTATCGATATGTCTTTAACTTCCTCTTCAATAAGCCATCTCAAAGTCTTCTTATAATCAAATTTTTGCATTGATAATTTTCTTAGTTGAATCTTTTTAATGGTTTTTCTTTTACTGAATAGGTATGGTATTTCTTTATCTATTTTTTTTACCTTTTCTTCTTCAACCCAATACCTATCACCATATATTTCAAACACTGAATCGGTTTCTTTTACAATCTTCATCAAATGCGAGAATGCTGTTGTCAGAATTGAAAGCTTGTAGAATCCCATATTCACCCCTCCACCAATCTCTTTATTTGACTACCATCTGGATTGTATCCAAATTTATTATGGAGAAATTCACTTGGTTTCATATCAGATTTTTTATATTCTTCTATAATAGTATTCCAGTTGTGTCTTTGATATTTTTTTCTTGGTTTGGTTGTCTGTTCTATTGGTTTTGAAATTGTGGAAGAACTGTCTTCTTCCTCTAAAAGTTTCTCTATAGATGACTTTTCCTTCTTTCCAGAAATTGTTGACAATTTAATGGGCTCTTTACCTATTTTATTGAATTGGTTTGGATTTTGAACCTTAAAATCTAATGTTTGGATGCTCTTCTTTAACCCATCAATTTCCTCATTCAATATATCTAATTTTTCAAGCAACTTCTTTAATACCGCATCTAATGTGTCTTTGTCAACCAATTCAACATCATTTATTTTTATCATATCCCAAACCTCTCAAATAACCATCTAATGCTTCCCTAATCAACTCGGAAAATGTTTTCTTGGTCTTAGTGCTTATGTCAGACAATGTTCTCCAATATCTGATTGGTAATTTGAAGTCTACCTTCTCATTCCTAAAAAATATCACAACTTTCATCTCATTCTTTGGTTGAACTTCCTCGAACACTTCCTCTGGCTTCTTCTCTGGTTCTTCCTTGACTTTCTTAATCAACTCTATAGCTTGGTCTTCTGTGGATGTTTCTCCTATTAGCTTTGCCACTTCTTCCTGCTTTTCCTTCTCTACTGTAGCCAACTGCGAAGCCAACTTCACGCCTAGTTTATCTTCTGAAACCATTTCCTGCACTTCTGGCACGAGGTTGAGAAGAGAAAGATAGTTCCAAAGTTCTGATTTCTTGAGACCTAATTGCTTAGGTAATATTTGCTCAACATATTCTGTTTTACTCCAACGGTTGGAGTTAGAATTAAAATCGACTAGCTTCTTCAATGCCTTTGCCACATCCATATCGTTTGGATTTTTGCGTTGGAGGTTCTCTATAATAGAATATTTTGTTGCTTCTTGATCTGAAAGTTCTTTGATAATACAAGGCACTTCCTTCAAACCCACTGCTTTAGCTGATAAGAATCTTCTTTGTCCGACAACAACCTCAAAACCATCTTTACTCTTTCTAACAATCAAAGGCTCAATTATACCTTTGCTCTTTATTGATTGTTTCAGACTCTCCATCTCTTCCTTCAGCTCGGTAGTAGTAATGTGTCTAATATTACAAGGGCTTACTTTCAACTGCGTCAATGGTATGTCTTTCATATTATCTTAATTCCTTACGAGTATTTAAATGGATTTCTATGGTTTGAAATATATTTTGTAAGATATTCTTGCCATATTAATAGGTATAATGTGTAATTGGAGTGTAAAAACTACAATTAAAACACTTCTTAAGAGTGCTTATGATACTACATAAGAGTGCTTATGACAAGTATAAATACTTGTTCTCACATATAATTAATATGGCTATATCAAGAGAAGGAGTACTTGACCATCCATTGAGGAGAGACATCTTTGATATTCTGGTAAAGTCCAAGGATGGCATCAATGTGGGAAAGATATATGAGAAATTGAAGGATAAGTATCCAGAGGGTGTGGTTTACAAGAGGAAGCTCTTCTATCATATAGGTGTGTTAATCAAGTGTGGCCGAGCTAAACTTTTGAAGACTGCCGATTCACAGTCTAGGTGGGATCTTAATTTGTATGTGGCGATTTAGTGGTTTCGTATTTTATAATTATCGAACATCAAACAAAATATTTGAAATTAGAAAATCAAGTTCTATTGCCTATAACAAAGAAGTTTTGTTTAGAATCGGCAGATAATATTGTTTACTTACACAAAACATATTTTATTGGGATAGAACGTTTTACTTTTGAAGCATATCCATATCCGATTTCTAATCATATACACTCTTGGAGAGATGAGGAAGCTAAGAGAGAAGAGCAATTTATAAAAAGGTTCATAAAATCCAAAAAATCTAACAAATCTTGGAAATCTTTATTACCAAAAGATAGAAAGATGTTTAAAAAAATGTTTTGGAAGTGGGAAACAAAAATCATTTATAAAAATCCAAAAAACCTTTATCAAAATCTTTTAATTAAAGATGATTATGTTTGTTTTAAGCGAATCGATAGATATAGACGCAAACCCTATACTCGTGTTGTTCCTGATATAAGTTTTATTAATAAAAATAACGAGTTGGTGTTCGTTGAATTGGGTTCTATAAATTGTGCTACTGGTGACACTAAACAAAATAAAATTTTTGATGAACTTCGTGTTTGTGATGTTTTAATCAACATTAAATATAAAATTAATGATAAAACAAATGAACTGTATCTGGAAAACCCAATAACAATTAGAAAAGACGAATATTGGGCAATAATTTTTAATTTATTAT
>JBDRHV010000154.1:0-2349 GCA_043816465.1 bacterium
TACATAACTTATCATTTGAATTATTTGGTTCTAGAAATCCAATTACTATTCAATATGATTTTCCGTTGGAAGTTAATTTACTATTCGCAGTCGATAGGCTTGCCCCAATTGTAATCCCTCCTAGTAAGTTACATCTACACGAAGATACTAAACTGCCCAAGAAATATTCATTTGTACAAGGTGATGATACGACCTTAACCGATATTTATAATGATTTTCGTGCTAAATCATCTGAGAAAAATAAAGATGCACTATTAACAGAAGGTTTGGTAATGTATGCCAACACCGGAGATCCTTCTTGGCGGATGTTCAAGTGTAAGCCAGAAGAAATTGAGAAGATTCATTGGACTGCAACAGGAGTTATTCCAAAAAATTCATTATTTACTACAGGGATGAATACTTTTGAAAGTTTTGATAATCCTAATCTAGAGAATTTCTTGGAATTATTGAAAGAAGAGTATCCACAAGAATTGCTTACAAAAAATACTTTTAAGATACAAAAAGTTTGGGGAGAAGTTTGTGTGAGAATTGATTTCATTAAGTCAGTCAATACAGTTTGGAAATTGGCTATTGACAATGGGTTTGATGTAACCAAAGACAAAAGAGAAACAATGAGATTCGTTTCACAACATTTCCATAAGAGCATTATGTCAAAAGTTGGCACAGTGATCTTAAAGCAAGCAGGGTTGATATAAGGAGTTCAAAATGGCTAAATATAGAAAGAAACCAGTAGTGATTGAAGCGGTAAGGTATGAAGGCAGCGGTAATATGGAAAATCACGAAGTACCTGATTGGATTTGGGATGCCTTGGAATCTGGGGTTATGTTTGCAACCTCCGACGGACGAGACCCCATGACAATTAAAACCCTTGAAGGAAATCATATCGTATCTCCGGGAGATTTCATAATCCAAGGTGTAAAAAGGGAACTATACTCATGTAAACCAGATATCTTTGCGTTAACGTATGAGAAAGTAGATCAAGAATGAGGGAGAATAACCAGTTAGGTGAGATCACAGTAATCATAGATTGCAATTATATTTGCTACGTAAATCGTTTTTCGCTATCTCAAGGTCTTAGTTATCGAGGCAAAAATACTGAAATCATATTTGGTTTTCTAAGACATATCAATGAATTAGCAAGAAAATTTGATACAAATAAATTTATCTTCTGTTGGGATAGTCGTACATCTCTAAGAAAAGAAATTTATCCAGCATATAAGGAGAATAGAAGAGTAGATCAAACATCTGAAGATAAAGAACTTGATCAAATAGCATATCAACAATTCAACGAGTTGAAAGATACTGTGTTGCCCAGATTCAGTTTCAAGAATATTTTCTACAAAGATGGATACGAATCAGATGACATCATTGCCAGTATTGTTAAAGATATTCCTAATAGATATGTTGTAGTGGCAAGTGATAATGATCTATTCCAACTTCTTGATTACTGTACACTGTATAATATTTCTACTAAGACATTAACAACAAAAGAAGATTTTGAAAGGAATCATGGCATATCCTCTCGTAAATGGCATCTAGTAAAAGCAATTGCTGGTTGTTCATCAGATAATGTTAGTGGGGCAAAAGGGGTTGGGGAGAAAACAGCAATTAAATACTTGAATAATGAATTGAAGACTGGTGTAAAGTTCGCTGTTATTCAAGAAATGTATTTCGGAGACATGTTTAATAGGAACATCAAACTTGTGAAATTGCCATTTGAAAACACTGGCACTTTTAGTGTTAATAATCAAGACATATTCTATGAAAAAGATTTCATGGAAATCTGTGAACAGTACGGGATGGAAAGTTTTCTTGCTCCTAAATATTTTCAATCGTGGATCAAATCCTTTAATATGAAGTAGGAGGTAAAATGCAGAAAGGCCAAATACTTGAATGTACAGAAATGTGTAGGGAATATCTTGGCCTTTCTGGTGAAGAACAGGAAGAGAAGAGGAATGACATATGGAAGATAGTTAGCCCTTATATGACAAAGTGGGTTAAGACCATATTATCTAAACGAAACAACTATGTAGAGGAAGGAGAAATTACATCAATTGGGTGGGATTGCTTTCAATTCTGTTTGAAACATTTCACCTAAATACATATCGCAAATAGTATTGAATTTAACTCCAGCTTTCAATTCATTATTCAAGTATTTAATTGCTGTTTTCTCTCCAACTCCTTTTGCTCCACTAACATTATCTGATGAACAACCAGCAATTGTTTTTACTAGATGCCATTTACGAGAGGATATGCTATAATTCCTTTCAAATTCTTCTTTTGTCGTCAATGTCTTAGTAGAGATATTATATAGCGTACAGTAATCAAGAAGTTGAAAAAGATCGTTAT
>JBDRHV010000155.1:0-4520 GCA_043816465.1 bacterium
TTTCTACTCCAAATTTCATAGCTTCTGCGATCTTTTCCTCTGGAAGAATATGGGCATCAGCATCAATCATTGTAATAACCTTTCCGTCTGTACCCATCACAAAATTCAACTCTGTGGTATCACCATTTTCTTCAAAACAAAGATCCTTAATTATTGGCACTACCTTGCTATCTTTGTATCCAACTCTAATTCCAGCGACTGGTCCTTCGAAAGGTACCTTAGAAATCATTAGAGCGGCTGATACAGCACTAAATCCAATTATTAGTGGATCATATTCAGGGTCATAGCTTAAAACTGTGAGAATAATAACCACGTTATTTCTATAATCACTAGGAAATCTACATCTAATAGATCTGTCCAGCATTCTTGCTGCCAAAGTAGCATCTGCTGATGGATGACCTTCTCTTTTGATAAATCTAGAAGAAGAAATTACACCCCCTGCATAAAGCTTTTCTATGTACTCAATGTTCAATGGAAAATAATCGAAACCCTCGGATGAACTTCCAACATCTACTGTTGCAAGTACAACCGTACCTCCCATTCGTCCTTCCACTGCTGCTCCCGCTCTTCTTGCGATCTTTCCTGTAGCGAGCGAACACTCCACTCCTTCAAATGTAAAACTTTCCTTAATTTCTTCGATTTTAGACATATCAAAATATTATTATAAAATTTAAAACACAACAAAATACAGTATTAAGCTGATTCGGATTGTACAGGGAAAAAAAGAATTTTTCTACTTGCCAATCTTTAGCTCTTTCGCAAGCTTGTCGTGGCGTTTGACATCTTTTTGTTTAAGATACTCAAGAAGCCTTCTCCTTTTACCAACCATCTTCAATAAACCTCTTCTAGAATGGCCATCTTTCTTATGTTTCTTTAGATGATCACTAAGTCTAGCTATCTGTTCATTCAAAATTACAATCTGAACCTCAGGTGAACCAGTATCACCCTCATGAGCTGCAAACTTTTCTATTAATTTTTGTTTTTCTTCTTTTTGTAATGCCATTTTCCTATTTCAATGTATCATACAAAAGTTATCCACGCAACACAATTTATGCTTATCGCGTGGGACTTAATGGTGGGGGAGTAACAAGCCCTTGATCCGAAAAGACCTGGTTATTATGCCCCACTTTATCCTTTTTTGTCAATATATCTTTACTATTAGGCTCATGCACGACCTCTACCGGCCTCTCCTTTATCGCCTTTACACCAGATAAAATCATGCTTTCCGCTTGTCCAATTCCGCTGTTTTTCACAACAGTCACGGCCCTATAGTTATTTCCTGATGGATTAAACCTTGATAGAACATCCTTCGCATTGATTTCTTCAACATTCGATTCAAGCTCAACCCAGATTTCTCCATTCCCTACTTCATACAATACAAAAGCAATATCAAAATCATCCGATATATTGAAAGGTATAAATCCATCCAAAACTAAATCACCTCTTTTTGCACCACTACCCGAAAAATTTCCGTAATCTACATTGGACCAGATGATTTTATTTTCGTTGTCAATTTTCACATTTTCCATAATACTTCTCACCACAGAGATCAGGTTTGGATTTTTCTTGAAGTAGATCTCCCTCAATGCATCTTTAATATCAGCACCCATCTTTATAAGAGATGTCATAGATTCCACAGTAGAAATCTTGAAGTCAGATTTATTGAAAAGCTGCATTTCGTTGAGTATTCCCATAAGGAGAAGTTTTATAATTTCATTTACAGATCTAGATGAAAAACTATCCCTTACGAGATCATATACAATCTCTGATACCGGAATCTCAATACTTGTGAGACTTATTTTTCCGAAACCCTTTGGAGCAAGATTGTTTATGCTAATAATCGGTGTTTTTTCGAAGAATTCTCTATTTTGATAATATATCTCTCCCATATGTTCAATCTTTTGGGCACCGAGAACGATTATAAGGTCGTACTTTCCACCATCAGAGAACTCTACTTTATCAAAGCTAAAGCTATTTGGTGATTTTGAAGGGGTAATATATAGATTAAATTTTCCATTTTTATCATCGTACCTAACACTATCCACCCCTCCCTTTGCGTGATTTATTGAGATGATATATCTTATAGGTACAAGCTCAGTGTCTATACTTATCTTATGATCTTCGAAAATCTTCTTTGGCCTATCTTTCATGAACTTGTTCACACATACCGTTACATTCTTTCCAATATCTTTAAGAAAAAGATATAGTGCTGCTGAAGCCAAGTGAGTGTCAAAAGTTGATCGATTATTAACACATAATAGAATCCTATCGGATTTCTTGATTAAACTATTTGTCTTTTTGTAAGTCTCCTTAGAGATTGACATAACAGTATAAAGTAAGTAATGAAATGTTGTTTATTATATAACGGGGATTATAATTTGACAATCCTGTAGCATTCAACGTGATCTCCCTCTTGAAAATCACCCTTAGCACTTATCATAATGCCACAATCTATACCTTTTGTAGCCTTATCTATCCTTTCTTTTTCGCATCTCATAGATTTTATTTTCGACTCTGCAATTACTTCGTCTCCCCTAACTATCCTACAGTTTAGTCCGTTCTTTATCTCACCATTATCTACCCTGGTACCAAGTACCGTTGTACCATCAGACAAGGTAAATACTTGTTTAATTGTCCCGTCACCTACTGGTTTTTCTTCCTCAGTTGGCATTTGGAGTGATACTCCTGCATCCTCAATTTCGTCTAATAGCTCATATATTAATTTGTAGGTTCTGACTATGATCTTCTCCTTTGATACCAAATCCCTTGCTGATCTATCTATCCCTACCGAAAACCCAGCAATGATTGCTCTTGAGTCCTTTGCAAATTCGACATCACTCACCGTTATGTCTCCAACCCCAGAATTTACAACATTTACCACCTTATCTTCTTTATTTATTTTTTCCACTGACTTCAGTACTGCATCCAAAGATCCTTTTGAACAAGCTTTTACAATGACATTTAGTACATCTCCTGTTTCAACCTGTTCCGAGCCTCCAAGTAAAGCAGATAACAAATCCTCTTCTGATTTAACTTCCTCTTCTCCCTCTTTAATTTCACTTTCCTTCTCTTGAAAGAATGAAGAACAATCACATCCACTTTCTGATATTCCATAAATTTGATCACCAGCAGATAAAATTTTTGAAATACCAATAAGTTTTCCACCGTATCCTGCTTTTAACTCATCGATCGACTTATTCTCAGAATTGGTAAACCCTTTTATTTTTTCTTTTTCGCCCTCTCCATAACTCACATAACATCCTTTTTTAAACGATCCAGATAATGTAATCATCGTTGTCACAATACCCATACTTTCATCTTTTGTTGACTCAAGCACTATTCCAGCACCACTAGCCACCTCTGGCTTGTCCTTTTCCTTCAGTCCATTTATCTCAGCGACAAGTAGAATCATATTCAATAGATCCTCGATTCCCTTTCCTGTCTTTCCGGATACTTCCACACAAGGTATATCTCCACCCATAGCTTCTACATTCATCCCTTCAGCAACAAGTTGCCTATGTATCTTATCAATCTTAATCCCCTTGATATCAACTTTGTTTATAACAACAATACATTTTGATTTACTCTTCTTAATAATTTCGATCGATTCCTTTGTTTGGGGTTTCACTCCATCATCAGCCGCAACAATCAAAAGTGCTATATCTGCAACCTCCCCCCCCTTAGCCCTCATAAGATCAAAAGCTTCGTGGCCTGGAGTATCAATAAAAGTAATATCGTTGTTATTGTAATTAACAGAGTAAACTGAAATTCCCTGTGTTATACCACCAACCTCTTTTTCCTGTACAGCGGTGTTTCTTATCTTGTCGAGAATAGTTGTCTTTCCATGATCAACATGGCCAAGGAAGGTCACTATTGGAGGTCTATTAAGCTTTCGATCGTCTTTATTTTTCATAACTTTAATAATTTCAACTATTAACTAAACCAAATCTGCACAATTAATCAGTCTTAGAACCCTGAACCCGAAGTGGTTCAGGGTCTCCTGTTTTTTCATTGTTATTATTTCCAACTGTAAATCCTGAACCCAAAGTGGTTCAGGATCCCGTAGTAATTAACTAACCATTTATAATCGTTAAGAACTCATTCTTCAACTTCTCCGGTACATCCTTTATTTTCTGAATTCTTCTAAAGCTTCCACTTTTCACTGCATTATCAAAACACTCTTCTTTTCTACAAAGATTCATCCCTTTTCCAGGGATGTTTCCTTTTACATCGAGAACCAAGACTCCATCTTTGTTTTTGAACGTAACAACATCCTTTTTTCCAACCCTCCGTCTGCAACCTACACATGTTCTTTTTCCCTTTGTTTCAACCTTTTCCTTCATTCACAAAGACTTACAAATTTAACAACTTTTCTGAACACCCTGAACCCAACGCGGTTCAGGGTCCCGTTGATTACCATAATACCTATTTAAACGGTCTTTTCCTTGTTTTCAGTCTCAGTCTTTTCCTCTTCTGGTTTTTCTTCCTCAACCTCTTCTTCTTTCTTCTCATCCTCAACA
>JBDRHV010000156.1:0-2425 GCA_043816465.1 bacterium
GCAATTAAGAAAGGTACCGGAGAGCTTGAGGGAGAGACATTGGATAAGGCAGTATATGGAGGATATGGACCTGGTGGAGTTGCTATTGCGGTCGACGTTCTTACTGATAATAAAAATAGGACGGTAAGTGATTTGAGAAAAATTTTCGATGAGCACGGAGGAAATCTTTCAGATGCGAGCTCAGTGCTTTGGCAATTTGTAGAAAAGGGTAGGGTGGTTCTTAAGTGTGCAAAGCTAGAACAGAGTGAAAAATTCGGAGAGGGTGATATCGAAAAACCTTTGAATATGGACGATGTCATGATGGAGATGATGGACTATGAGGGGGTGGAGGACGTGAGGGAGTGGAAGGACAATGATGAGCCAGAGGCTCATTTCTGTGAAATTATTACCGATCCTAAGAAGTTTGCTTCAATAAGAAAGAACATCGAAGAGAAGAAATATGTAATTTCTGAGAGTGAGTTGATAAAGATTCCTGAGAATAAAATCGACATTAGTGAAAAAGATTCTGCCAAACTGCTTGTACTCATGGAAGCTCTCGATGACCATGAAGACGTAGAGAACGTCTGGGTAAACGTGGAGATATAATGCCCCGTTTAGTTTACTTAATATTCTTGTATGGTTGTTGATGAAGTCTGTCTTTCTCGGGACATCCAGATTCTCTCTGAAGACGGCTGGAATGAAATGTATCGCTTAGACTTGGAGTGTAATCAAGATCTCAAAAATTCTGCACTTTATATCAGAGATTATATTATTTCGGTTATCAATGATTTTTATGGTGATATTACTGGTGTGGATGTGTATACTGACCCTGAAGCTTTCCCATTGTATCTAATAGATATTAAAGACCGGGATTTAGTACTTCCTAGCCGTGAAAAAGATAGGAATATTGGAGGTTTATTGGTTAAAGAACAATATAGGGGTGCGACAGTTATCTTTTACGGGAATCTATGGCAAACGTTAACAGATAATTCACAGAGATCACTCATAGAAAACTATAGGAGAAAATGTAGTACAGATGAGATCATCGGAAAATTTAATAAATACACCTTCTTTAATTCAACGTTACATGAGTCATTACATTTGTTTCATTGTAGAACGTTGAATCTTGATTTTTGTGAAGGTGGGGTTATTTACTATGAAGTTTTCTTACTTGAGGCATTATCAAAAGTTGGAAATCAAGTGACTAGAGATTTTCTGCAGATTCCATTTTGGAGAAATTGTCATAATATTAATAGAGATGCGTTCATGGAAACAATTAATTATTGTGGACCAGTAACAGAGCAAGTGTTTTGGGGATGTGCTAATGATGAAAAAACTTGTCGTTTTGTTCAGGGATCATATATGTTAGAGTTAGAAAAATTTAAGATAAAGGATATAGCTAATGAGAATTCTGGGAATTGATCCGGGGACAGCGACTACCGGGTGGGGAATCGTGGACCAGGATAAAAAATCAGACAATGGGCTTAAGATGGTGGCATATGGAGCCATTACCACAAAAGCTAAACAACCGAACTCCCAGAGGCTTGCCATTATCAGCAATGAACTCGAAGAAATTATTAAGAAATACTCCCCGGATGTTTCATCTGTCGAGAAGTTATTTTTTACTAACAATCAGAAAACAGCAATGTCGGTGGGAGAGGCTAGGGGGGTTATACTGTTGTCCCTAGAAAATCACAGTATCCCAATATATGAATTCACTCCACCCCAAATAAAAAGTGGAGTATGTGGATATGGAAGAGCGGATAAAAAACAAGTACAGGCGATGGTCCAGGCAATACTTCAGATGGAAGAAAAACCAAAACCAGATGATGCAGCAGACGGACTTGCAGCCGCAATATGTGGAGCCAGCTCGGTCGATAGGGATGATATAATCAGTAAACAGTAGACAGTACTCAGTACACTGTACTCTGGAGAAACTGCCAGGGGTCTGAGTGTTTAGTATTTAATAATTAGGAAAACATGATTTCATATTTAAAAGGTAAAATCGTAGAGATAGGGGAAACTTATGTCGTATTGAACGTCGGTGGGGTGGGATACAAAGTCCACATATCACTTGAAGATGAAGGTTGGAAAGGAATTACTGAAGATTCTGAATTGGAAGTTTTCACGAGCCAATATTTCAGGGAAGACGAACAGGGGCTCTATGGTTTTCCTACTCCCGCGGAAAGAAATTTCTATGAGTTACTAACAACCGTCTCCGGTGTTGGACCAAAACTTGCCTCATCAATACTTGGAAAATTTAAACACGAAGAAATAGCAAATCTTATCGTGAAAGAAGATATTCCAGGAATAGTAAAAGTACCAGGAATAGGAAAGAAAGTTGCAGAGAAAATTATCGTAGAACTCAGAGATAAGGCATTGGAATACAGCGACGAACTTCCAGCTAGTAAAGGAGTTTCAAAGAAGTGGAAAGATGAGATGGAAT
>JBDRHV010000157.1:0-3853 GCA_043816465.1 bacterium
TCTAAAAAGGTTTTTTAAGGATAGGTCATTCATAAGGCTTCAGCCAGCAAATCCGAACTACAAACCATTGCTTGTAGATAACGTTACTATTCAGGGTAAAGTAATCGGAGTTTACAGGAAGTACTAAAGAGTTGTTACATCAAGCGTAATAAGTACCCAAAGGATTGTCAGTATCATCGGAAGACCAAGTCCTGCCATTATTTCTGGCATAGTATGCTTTTTCAAATGCCATCTAGTCCACCCTGTAATTATGGGTAAAGGAAATAACAAAAATACCAAGATATTCTTGAATGCGAGTACTGCAAGTAAATATGTAAGTGTTACAGATAATACGTGAATACTTATTTTGAAGAATAGAGTTATTGTAAAGGCTACGGCATAAGTAAAAGTCATAAATGCTAGATAATTTGCGACCTCATTCCACCCCCATACAAAGTTCAAAAAAGTAAGTGCGAGCAACAATACCAATAATGGAAAGAAGAACATAGGTCTCTCTTCTCTTTTTGTGATATTAAAATCAGATACAATATTATTTCTCTTCAATACTAGAAGAAAAAAGAAGCCTATTACTACAAACAAAAGTGTAGAGCCGAACCATATAACAAAATTTACTAGTTTATTTGGAACAAAATTAATATACATTACCATTGAGAGTAACAAAAACATTGTTGTTGGACTCAAAAGATGGGTAAAGAAAGTCGCAATTTTATCTAGCCGTTTTTTATCACATGTAAACATATGGAGCCTTTCAAAATTATTCTCTAGATATTACCATAATAAGCTGTTAATTGTTCAATAAGTTTGATAAAATTGTCGGGACCCAATTTATGTTGATACAATAAAGAAATGAAAAAAATAGACGTAACGGTGTTGCTTCCGATCCTAAATGAAGATGAAAATATTGAAAAAGTTATCGAAGAACTTAATGAAGTTCTAGCTTCTACAAAATTTACCTATGAAATACTTGGAATTAATACTCCAGATAAGCCAGGTACCTTCGAAATATTAGAAAAACTTGGAAATCGATTCGAAAATTTCTACCCTATAAATATGAAATATTCCGGTGGAGCAAGAAAATTACAGAAAGGTTATCAATATTTGCTCGGATTTATGATTGCTAAAGGAGAAAAGATCGTTCATATGGATTCGGATTACGAAGATGACCCTCGTGACATACCAAATATGATTGCTAAGCTAGATGAGGGTTATGACCTAGTTGTTGGATGGAGAACAAACAGAAAACACACCGCTTTTTATCGATTCACCTCAAAGATTTATAATTCCGTTGCAAATGCTATTACAGGGGTAAGAATTCATGACAAAAACTGTGGAATTAAAGCATACAGGGCTGAAGCAGCAAAGGCATTGAGTTTGCATGGTCAGAATTTCAGAGGAATACCACTACTTCTTCAAGCAAAGGGATATAGGATTACAGAAATTCCAGTGAATAACAGGGAAAGACTCGGAGGAAAGGGACATTGGAATTTTTGGACCCGCTTTCTCGCAGGGATTTTTGATCTTCCAAGTAACATACTTATCTCTAGATCAAGTGATATGCCATTTAGATTTTGGGGTGGTGTTGGATATTTCTTTTTAATGACTGGATTTGTCGGTTTACTTGCCTATGGGTATAAAGTATGGTTTGGGACCTATACTTTTGAAAAAGTCGTTGTGTTAATTTCGATATCAATGGTTCTCTTTATTCTGGGATTTTTAAGCTTGATAACTGGTATTTTGATGGAATACATATTAGACCAGAAACATATTACACTTGAGGACTTTTCAATCTTAGATGATCCAAAGGATCGGGTAAAAACCTAGAATTCAAATACGAGGTAGGTATATGCAATTCTATCTATTGGTTCAATTTCTCCGTTTAAATATTTTTCTCTTATCCATTCTGTTTTTGGTCTTTTGTTAACATCCCTTCCCATAAGTAAGTCAACGTCTATTACTACTATTCCAGCTGTAATCTTTTCTAGTGGATTTTCGAATATTTTTTTGTCAGTATTTAGATTATTTATATAGTCCTCTACAAGGAAATCATCTTGTGCCCAACTTAAATTACTGTCTAAAAGATAGAAATGTCCGTTCTTGGGCCCTCCAACAATTTCATTAAAGTATTCGAGATAATGAGGATAAATCAGTATTGCTGAAATAACATACCATAATCCGAATACTATCAAGGGAATCCTGGTCTTTTTAATACGTATAGCTTTTGATACAAGATAAGCTATGCCAAGATAGAGAAATGGGAATACTATTAAAATATGCCTTAATCCTAGATTAATATTACTGGACATGGACAAGAGCATATAGAAAGCTGGAATTGCAGCCAAAATTATTAAAGAACCGATCTTGAATCTTTTTTCAATTAAATACCTTGTACCCAAAATGAATAGAATTACAGTCCCAAATAATATTGGAATCGGCATTTTGATTGCCATAGACATAGGAAAATAGTACCACCAGCCAGTCTTAGAATACTGACCAGCAAGAAATGTGTCGTGTCCGTATGCATTGTGAAATACTACGTTGTCTAAGAATCCTTGTATATATTCAGGAAAAGGTAGTGGTGTATTTATATAGATATTCTGCGCAGGTTCTATTAGTGAGGGTGTATATTTTAAGAAATTTGCTAAATCAAAGAGATTGTTTTCTGTCTTCTGAGGATCTTCATAGTTTGTACTTTTTAGAGATTCAAATCTAAACCCGTATGTTGCTGTAAGGAGGATTAACCATGAAATTAATACAATTAGGCAATTTCTTATAGCTTTCCAAATCATTAGCCTTTTCTGTTTTTCATGTTTGTACGTTGTGATAAATAAAATTACTATCCATACAAAAGCTACTGGAATAACGCTATATTTAGTAATTAGTGAAAGAAAACTTACGAAAATGAATAAAATAAAAAATAAATTATCGTAGTATTTTGAATATTTATAAAGATATAGAGTGGAAAGGAATGACAATGGTACTATCAATGCATCTGATGTAACAAGTTGTGCATTTGCTATTAAATTCGGAGAAAAATAGTATAAAAATGCGAAAATTACCGCAGTGGTGTACCCAAATTCTTTATTTATCTCACTTACTACCCACAACCCACAAAGTGCAAAGATAATTATCATAAAGTATCTAGATTTATTAAGAACATTGAACGCGAAATCTCTTTTACCTCCATTAATATTCACTAATTCTTCTGCAAGGCCATCTTTGTTTGCACTTCTCCAAAGGTCAGAATCAGTGGAAGGAACCTTAAATTCATGATTAAAGAGTTGAGGAACGGCTGCTATTACATTCGCAAGTACCGGGTGATGTTTATTAAGTCTATAATCTCCTGTCTCAAGTAGCATTACGCCTCTTACAAGGTGCCTGTTTTCATCTCTAGTGTGGGATTTATAGGAAATACTGTTGATTGATAAAACGCAAAAAATAACAGCGAATATAAGCGGTACAAATTTACGTAGTTGTTCCGAAATCATCTTTTTAGAGGACAACCTTATTATAGAGCTTCAATTATCTCAACAAATGACTCGTAAGGATATGCACCACCAATAATATACCCTTTTACCATATCACCATCTAGTTTTCCTACTAAGAAGAATGGTGTACCTACTCCACTGATACAGGTAAGGCCTTCGGTACTATTTGTAGAGCAAGGATAATCAGTAAGAAGTGATTGAGATAATGTATTTAGATCATCAATATCCTTTTGCATCTCATCTTTAGCTTTTCCTTCTGATATACAATCTGTAACCTTATCACTATCAAATCCAAGGTCTTCTACAACTCCAAGTACGAGCTCGTTTGTCATATTTGAAGCATTAGATTCAGTTTTTTCATACAATGC
>JBDRHV010000158.1:0-2378 GCA_043816465.1 bacterium
ATCAATATCTCTTCCATGAATATCAAGAACAAGAGAAATACCGTTTTCTTTTGCATAACTTTCAACGTACTTTCTAAGCTCAGACTTTTGTTCCCAATTTGGATCCTCTTGAACTCTTGTTGAAACAATAATATGTGCATCCAACTGGATGGCCAGCTCTCTTGCAAAAACATCTGTATTTAGTTCACGTTTTTTCATAACTCCATTTCTTATATGGTTATAATTGTGCAATGCAAGTATCAGAGTAGGATTTGATCCTTTTAGAGTTGAACAATAACTGGACTGAGTCATTTCGTATTATTTAGGCTCAATTACATCTTTTCCCACAAATTTTCTGAGTACATCTGGCACTACAAGACTTCCATCTTTTTGTTGATAGGTCTCAAGAAGAGATACCAAAAGCCTACTTGTAGCAAGACCAGATGCGTTCAGCATATGTACGTACTTGGTTTCACCATCCTTTGTCTTATATCGAATATTTCCCCTTCTAGCTTGATAGTCTCTGACATTTGAAGCAGAGCTCACTTCATAGTACATATCTAAAGATGGAATGTATGCTTCAATATCATATGTCTTTGCTGCTGCAGCACTACAATCTCCCGCAGCAAGTAAAGATAATCTAAAGTGCAATCCCAATTTTTCAACAAGGTTGCTAGCTTTCCCAACCAACTCTTCTAAGGCTTCCTCAGACTGTTCCTGGGTAGTATATTGAAACATCTCTACTTTATTGAATTGATGTACTCTCATTAGTCCTCTCTCATTTGATCTGTAACTTCCAGCTTCTTTTCTATAGCATGGAGAATATGAAAACATCTTTTTGGGAAGATCCTCCTCGTTTAGTACCTCATCCCGAAAAAGATTTGATAATGCTGTCTCAGCGGTAGGTAATAGAAAGCTTTTATCCTGAGTCCAATATACATCCTCCTTGAATTTTGGAAGCTGTCCTGCACCATATCCAGACTCTTCAGTTAACAAATGTGGGGGTAATACAAACTCATATCCATCTTTCCTGTGTTCTTCAATGAAGAAGTTTAAAAGCGCCCACTCGAGGACTGCACCATCCCCTCTATAGAGGATGAACTGAGCCCCAGCAAGTTTTGCAGCTCTATCAAAATCCACAAGTCCGAGATTGGTAGCAACTTCAAGATGATCTTTGCTCTCAAAATCAAACTCAGGTTTTTTACCATACTCCTTTATTACCTTGTTTGATTCTTTTTCTCCAGAAGGAACGTCTTCATCAGGAATATTCGGGAGTACCTCAAGTTTGCTTGTCCATTTTCCTTTTTCTTTCCTTGCCTCTTCCTCAAGTTTCTTTACATCTTTTGCAAGTTTCTTTGTCTCATCAAGTAACTTCTTAAATTCATCACTTCCCTTCTCTACTTTTGCAAATTTATCATTGAAATCTTTCTGCTGGGCCCTCTTATCCTCGAAGGCTTTCAGTTTTTCCTTGTAGTCCTCATAATCTTTAATTATTTCATCAAGGTTTAGGTCGGATGATGACATCCTCTTTAAAAGAGATTTTTCTACATTTTGCTTGTCCTCAACGATCCTTTTTATATCCAACATTTGAGGATGTCTAAAAATTTAAATACCTGGTTAATTTTGACACAAAAGTAAAAAGCTTACAATTGAGAGTAATTAATACTTAAAATAATATTTAGATGAGCTTCAGTTTTAATACCTATGTGCCACTACGCAAGAGTAGGCTGTACAAGTATTCATACCAATAAAATTACCGGTATCTCTGGAGGAGTTCCTACACAAGGAACGACGATAGAGTCTTAATTCTTATGGTTTAAGTTTCTATCGCTACGCTCCAGAAATACGATATTTTGTTCACTCTGTACAGAGTACGGAGTACTGTTTACAGGCCAAGTTCTTCCTTGATACCCGCCATCGCATCAAGTACTGTTTGTACATGTCCTTCTATTGTCACACCAAGTTCCTTGGCTCCTTGATACATATCCTCCCTACTCACCGCTTTTGCAAAATCTTTTTTCTTAAACTTTTTTAGTACTGACTCCACTGTCAACCCCGAAAGTTTTTCAGGATTCACCAATGCACAAGCGACAATAAATCCAGTTAATTCATCGACCGCAAAAAGTGTCTTTGCCATCATCGTGGTTCTGGAGTCCGGATTTTGTCTCTCAGCATGTCCTTTAATCGCATCTATTACATTCTCACTTACTCCTTTTTTACGAAGTACCTCGTAACCCCATTCAGAAGGATGTTCATGTCCCATCTTTTCATAATCAAAGTCATGGAGAATTCCACAAATAGACCATTCTTCTTGTGAAAATTCAAGGGGCAAAGTCTGCCCTTTGAGGTTCGGCTCAGTTTGAGAATCGAGAAGGGCAGACTTTGCCCCCCTCTCAAAT
>JBDRHV010000159.1:0-3282 GCA_043816465.1 bacterium
CCGTCGCGTTAAGAATATTATGATCTCCTGGAATAATCAGCTCATATACTCCCCTACTTTTACTATCTTGAAATATTTCAAATTCGTTTTTTCCTAGAAGGTTTTTCACGTTTTGTATTTGAATATCATACTTTTTACCAAACCCATACCTATGGATGATTAAACCCTTCCTACCAGAGAGTTTTACTGCCTTATCTATGTCTCTATCTTCTCCATATCCATACAAATTAGCCCCCTTGGGAAGCTTTTTTATAAATTCAGAGTATGATTTGATCATGTCCTCAAATTTCGGAAAATAGTCGGGATGATCCCATTCAATATTTGTGATAATGGCATGTTTTGCGTATGGCGCATAGTTAAAGTATGCCTCCCTGTACTCATCAGCCTCGATTACAAAAATATCGCTTTTACACTTTGGAAACAGATCAAGATTATCTACAGGGGTACCAACAATAAAATATGGATCTATTCCGGTTTTCGTCAGAATATACGAAATCATGGCTGTTGTAGTGGTTTTACCATTACATCCGCTAATTGTTACTGCCAGCTTATCTTTGATAATCGAACCAACTACCTGAGGAAATGTGAAAGTCTCCATACCTTTTTCTTTTGCAGCTGCAAGTTCTAGATTAGTTTCATTATATGCAACGGAATGAATGATAAGATCCTTACCTTCAATATTTTCAGAATTGAAAACATAATATGGAATCTTTTCCTTAATCAGTACCCTATCAGAAGGAAAAACTGTTTTCACATCGGAACCGGTAACTTCCTTTCCCATATTCTTCAATATCATCGCCAACGCCATTCCCAGCATCCCCTTTATCCCCACCATATGTATTTTATTGTACTTTGAGAGGTCAACCATAAGCAAACAAATAATACTCTATTTTTTCATATAACAGAACCTAAGAAAAATACTGTCAAATCAGTATTTACATTATGTAATCCCTATAGTATAATTCACCCCACTAATATATTACCAAGACTAAATGTCAGATAGCACAACTACTGGTACAGTTATAGGCTCTACTGCAATTCTTGGAGCATCTACAATTGCTCTACCTTATGCAGCTGGGAGTACGGGCAAGATTGCTTTCTACATCCTTATTGGTTTGGCTTCAGCCATACTGTTGCTTAACCTAATAATAAAGGCTGTAGAACTTCTTTCTCCTGTTAAATAAAGTCTGAGATAGAATCGATGGATATTATAACCATTGCTCTTACTCTCTCATTAGGGCTTTTCGGTATTACACTTATTAAACAGTGTGTATATCTCTTTAGTGCATGTCTTTTTTCAATAAAAAAGCTTGTGATACAGAAAAAGAGTTATAAATACACAAGGAAACAGCTTGAAAACTGGTATAAAGTTTCGGTTGCAATACCTGCCTGGAATGAGGAAGTGGGCATAATTTCCACAATCAAATCTATATTAAATTCGGACTACGGTCCGGTGGAAATAATCGTTATAAACGACGGATCTACGGATAAAACAGCCAAGAGAATCAGAAAATTCATAAAGAATAAGTATAGATCAAACAAATCAAAGTATGATGGTAAAAGAATTATTTTCATTGATCATAGTAGAAATCATGGAAAAGGAACCTCCCTAAACTCAGCAATAAAGAGATCTACTGGAAATATTATCATAACCACAGATGCAGATACTATTTTCGAAAAAAATGCTATTACAAATGCTGTCAGATATTTTGTTAACACCGATATAGAAGGAGTTGTGGGAAATGTTAAAGTTGCAAACACCAAAACGCTAGTAGGTTTACTACAACAGATGGAATACACATTGGGTTTCTATCTAAAGAGAGCACACTCACTTTGGAATTCAGAATATATCATTGGTGGTGCATTTGGAGCCTTTAGAAAAAGAGTTTTCAAGGATATTGGATACCTAGATATAAAGTGTAAAACTGAAGATATTGAGTTCTCAACAAGAATGCAGTCAGAGGGGAAAAAAATCTTTTTTGCAGAGAATGCTATTGCATACACAGAAGGAGCCTCAACACTTAGAGGCTTATTCAAGCAAAGGATGAGATGGAAAAAGGGAAGGTTTGATACATTTATCAAACACAGAAAAATGTTCTTCAGTACTGACAAGAAGCACAACAAAGTCCTAACCCATTTCATGATGCCACTGGCACTCATCTTTGATATTGAGCTTGCTTTAGAACCAATCATTATGATTGTGGTATTTTCAATCGTATTTACCTACAGTAGCTTTGGTGTTATTTACCTATACCTCGGAATTACAACTTTTCTTTTGTTTTTATCATATTTCTTTGGATCTGATAGAAACAATATTAAAGCATTCATACTAGCTCCAATATTTGGGTTTCTAAGCTACATTCTTACCATATGTGAGATATATGCCTTTTGGGGTAGTGTTCTATTATTTTCGAAAGGTAGTGATATTCAATGGCAAAACTGGAGTAGAAAGGGAATTCAAAATGTTTAAGAATTTACTAAAAAGGTTATATGTTGTTATCTGGTTATTCATATTTATTAGTGTTTTCTATTGTTTTACGCTAATTAATAACGGATCACCTATCGAAATACCAGAAAAAGAGGATTTTATACAAGATATCAAAGCACTTACAAAAAACAATGATGAATCAATTCAAAATAAAATTGAAGAGACAGAACAAGAGGTAGAAATTGTTCAGACTTATCTACCTATTAAAATCAGTATCCCACGAATAAGAATAGATTTAAGGGTAGAAATAGGAGGATATGACGAAACAAGTAGAACTTGGACAATCGGAAATGCAACAGCATACTGGGCAAACCTAAGTGATCTGCTTTCAAAGGAAAATGGAAATACCCTTATTTATGCCCACAACACATGGGATGCATTCTACCCACTCAAAGATATTAAGATGGGCGACTATGCATATTTGACAGCAGAAACAGGTGAAACCCTTACATATGAATTCTTCGATGAGGAAACGGTGGATCCTAATGATGATTCCCTGTTCTCTATAAATGATACTCCAAGACTTACCCTT
The DNA here is from genome assembly GCA_043816465.1 of bacterium. Taxonomy (GTDB): domain Bacteria; phylum Patescibacteriota; class Dojkabacteria; order SC72; family JAFGCJ01; genus JBDRHV01. The sequence continues at coordinate 3,021 of JBDRHV010000159.1, forward strand.
CTAACCTGTAACGGCAGCTTCAGTCAGGTAAGAAGATTGATGTATTTTAGGTTGATTGAGATACAGTAGTTTTGGTTCATGTGGGCGTAGTCTTGTCGAAATCCCGCTTTGCGGGATGAAGACGGACGTAGACCCGTGGACCAGGCGAGAGTGACTTCCCCTATCGCTACGCTTCAGGGTTCGTCACTTAAAAATCGAACCCAATTTGATCTCAAATACTTGGTCAGCCAGACGAAGTGTTAACGTAGTCTGGTGGACCAGG
>JBDRHV010000160.1:0-2211 GCA_043816465.1 bacterium
AACTGGATGAATTTTTCTTTTGTGACATCCTGCCCCAAACCACCTATGCCGATATAGTCATAGTCGTCCATATATTTTTTGAGCCATTTGATATCCTCACCAAAGTGAAATACTGGTAGAGGTTTCAGACCACAGGACTCCATATACTTCTGAGTCTCCCACGACTTCTCTGCATTAAAAATGATGTCAAGGTTGACATAGACGTCACAGAGATGCTTGTTGGTATGCAAAAATTCTATATACTTATTTAGGTAATCCTTAAATGTCTTTGAATTAAAATACTCGTAGTGTGCACCCAATCTAGATGCTTCTCCTTTGACATGTGAGATACCAGCAAACTCCTTATTGAAAATAGAGTGAGCACCTGAGTCCATGAAAAGATCAATTTCATCCATTTACTTTTCTCCTTTAGACTACCTTACTTTCACTGGTGTGAGTACTACTTGCCCTTCAATTTTTATAGCTGTTTTACAATTTTCACACCTTTCAATATCCCCTATAATATCTGCTGCTATCTTGGGTGGGATATCTCCTATTGAGTAATCACTAAGGGTGCAGGGACCAGATTTACTTTGAAATTCCATTCCTCGACCACAACTGGGGCAGGAAACCCACACTCTGTCAAACATTCCCATATAGTTTCATCTCCTTTAACATTTTATTGACTGCGAGTTCTCCTATTAGTAAGAGGATTTCTTTGTTTAGATACAGTATGTCTTGGTACATATCACCTAGTTGTATAAACTGTTTTACTTTAGATACACACTCTTCGAAGTCTTGGTACTTGAAAGCAGCTTTGTATAACTCAGAGTAACTGAGCCTGTCTGGCACTACTGGGATACAATCCATAAAGACTGATTCCAACTGAGCTATTCCCCAAGTCTCTTGGTCAGCAAAAGAGACAGCCATTTTTGATTGGGCCAGAAGCTTGTAATACTCTCCTTTTGTGTTACATACTTCTTTACTCTTCACAAACCTCCAGCCCGTATCTTTACATTCTTTAGCAAGAGCGTCGAACATCTGTGGATTCTTTTCTGGATCAAGTCGATGAGGAAACACAACAATATTCTCTTTTGGAAACGAAGGGCACAAAGGTTTAAAGATAGGCAGACCAGTGACTATTATTTTGTTTGGAGTAATAATTCTAGAAGTCAAAATCAACTCTTTATGAAATAATGTTGCTACAAAAATTTTATCAATGAAGTTAAACCAAGAGTTTTCTAGTTGTTCACCCCAAGACCCCATGCCTCTTTTGGAAAGGAAGTCATAAGGATCGTAAGTGCCGGCATGGAGTATACCACAAATCTTGAAGTCAATCCCTTTTCCTTGCCTGATATACTGAAGCATTTCCAATCCGGGAAACCAGAGATCGTGAAAGAATAAAGTATCACCATCTTTTATTTCACCAGTGAATAGTTTTTTGGTTAGGTGTTTGAGCTGACCTGCTTTGAAATAGTTTGTACTACATACATCAAGAAAAGAGCCGTTTTTGATAGTATCAGTCAAGGTGTCCGAGTAAATGGTTTCGTATGCAACCCCATTCCTTTTAAACTCGTTTGGAAACCATTTATTCCAATCAGCACTGTAACGTTCTTCCAGACTCTCGATAGGAATATTGTAAAGCATTCTCACCTCTTTTTTATATTATACACTACTTTAGTGAAATGTTTCGCATACTATTATAGAAAATATTTGTGTGCAAAAAAGCTGGACTTCTCATATAACAACGAGCACATATCGGTTCATAGTCACGTGTTTGATGATCCTTTCTCAGGTGCTCTACTTTTTTGCCATTCCAAATTTCCTTCAATGTTTTCTTCTTGACATTCCCATAGACAATATCGTCCCAAAAAGAGAAGCAGCAGGGCACTACATTTCCATTGCATTGAATAGAGCAACTGACCCAAGGGTTGATACACAGCTTTTCCGACACCGGTAATTTATCAACCTCTTGGAAGATTGTCATAAAACAATCTTTGACTGTTCTTATATTGGTGTCTGGGAAAAGTCCCTTCAGAAGTACAAGTTGTTTTTCCCAACCAGGTAATTCTATAATCTGAAGATCCACTGCTGTCTTTTGATTAAGAAGCAAGAACGTTGAGATGTTGTTTATAAGCTTTTGGATTTTGCCTCCTATACGGAGTTTTTCATAACCTGCTATTGAATCAACACTGATCGTCAAGTAATCTAACTTCAGTAAAGAATCGAGTC
>JBDRHV010000161.1:0-7454 GCA_043816465.1 bacterium
ACTGGACATGCAGTTCTTGTTGCTAAGGACAAGATAAACACTCCTTTTCTCATAATTAATGGAGACGATTTTTATGGAAGAAATTCTTTTGAAGTATCCTCCGAATTTTTACGTAACAGGTGTTCAGAAAAAGAATATTGCCTTCCTGGCTACAAACTTGAGAATGTTCTCAGCGATGGTGGTACAGTGAAAAGAGGGGTATGTAAAGTGGCTAATGGCTTTCTTTCTCACATTAAAGAAACATTTGAGATATCGATGAAAGAAAATGGAGTTATTTCTGGATTGGATGGGGAAAGGAAAGCCGTTGAATTAAATACTTCTGATCCAATTTCCATGAATATGTTTGGTGTGCATCCATCCATTTTTAACCATTTCGAACGCAAATTTGAGGAATTTCTTAGGGAAGATAGAGATCCTTTCATGGGCGAGTTACTCCTATCCAACGTGTTTGGTGAGTTAATCCAAGAAGGTTTAATAAATATGAAAGTACTTGAGAACAATTCTGAGTGGTTTGGTGTAACCTACAAAGAGGATGGACCGGTTGTGAGAGAAAAGCTGTCAGAACTTGTTAAAAATGGAGTATATCCAAGCCCGCTAATCTGATTCTTTCCCCTAAACAACGCAATTGCAGATACTGATTTTGGGTTGGATTTTGAGAGTTCTGATGTATATTGAGAGGCAGTAACAAATTACATATTCCTTCCATATTCAAATAATTTAGCAGATAATTGTGTGAATTGTTTCTTGCCAAAATCTGTGGTGATAAGGGGTTCTCTGAGTGGTAATAGTTCACGACCGATATACTTTATCAACCCTCTTCTATTGAAGGTTGGACCTGTATGACCAATATCCATTTGTCCCAGAGTGTCTGCTTCAATAAGTGTATTAAGGTAAATATTCCTTTTAATCAAGGATGTATTCTTAAGTTTATCGTGGTGTAAGATAGAGAAAACTATCTGATACTTTTGAAATTCAGAGATCTTGTCATTGATCTGGTGTTCATTCAGAAAGGCATGTGCTATCCAGGCAGATATCTTCATATGGTAGTCATTCCAGTCACGAATTCTCTTATACTTCATTGAGCAGTCAGTATTTTTTTCAAGTATTCCAACATACCCAGTATGGTGGAAATATACAGCGGGAATAAGTATTACAGGGTCAAGATCTTCATGTATACATAATTGCTCTGCCCAGTAGACCGATGCCTGAGTTTGTTTCAAATCAAATAGTTGTCCCTTTTCAAGCAAAGGTACAGAATAATCTTTAACGTCATGGAAAAACTGAAGTATTTCATCTGTAACCGAGGGCAGAGTCTCAATCGTGAATTCATTTTCTGCCATGTTTGGATTGTATCACTACTTCTTCCCCCTAAACAACGCAATTGCTGATGCTGACCTTGGTCCAGCCTTTCTGAGTTCGGAGGCACATTGGATAAGGGTTGTACCGGTAGTACAGACATCGTCGACAATCATTAGTTTTTTGTCTGATAACTGAGGAACGAATTCCGGTTTCAGTTTAAATGGGTTTTCATCAGTTATTCTTTCCTGTCTTTTCATACCAGCATGTTGAGAACTATCCTTGATTCTGACTAAAGGATTGATGACTGGGAGTCCTGTGAGTTTGGAATATTTTTTTGCCAAGATTAGACTCTGATTAAAACCTCTTTCTCTTTCTTTGGAAGGGTGGGAGGGTACCGGAACGAGCACCATATCTCTCGTAAAGTACTTTCCAAATTGAGCAATTACTTTCTGCGAAATATAATTCGAAATTGCGTAATGATATTTGTACTTAAAAGATCTCATTATTTTCTTTGCATGCTTGTTATATTCCCAGCATATTACGCATTGGTCTATATTCGTTGCTGCAATGCAATTGGGGTGGGTAATGAAATTAAGATTACCTTGACGACAGTGCATACATTCCTCTCTGTTTTTCTTGAAATATTTTTGAAAACAGATTGAACAAACCCATTGTCCAATTTGACCACATCCGATACAAACGGGAGGGAAAATGTAATCTAAAAACCTTTCGATATCCATATAAATAGAGAGTATATGAGAAGATGATGAAATAATCATTAAAATTTGTTAAGATTCACTTACCCAGTAATTTCAGCTAAACATAAGCGATTGTTTGGTAGCTTACTAAGAAAAGGTAAAAGTCTGTTGGGCAAGAAGCAAGAGGGTATTCTCTCAGCAGCATTTATGATGATGGTACTTCTGGCACTGACCAAGTTTGTCGGTTTTTTCAAGCTACATATATTCGCAAGGTTTTTTGGAGCATCGAAGGAACTTGATGTCTTTTGGGCAGCATTTACCATACCTGATATAATTTTCAATATAGTTGCTGTTGGGTCTATAAATGCCGCTCTTATACCACTATTTTCAGAGAAACTCAGTGAAAACGGAAAAAGAGTGTCGAGATTTTTTGCGAAGATTTTGAATTTTCTAATTTTGATTTTCATAGTACTCGGAGTATTTGTATTCATATTTGCACCCCAGATTTCTAATTTCATCGCAAACAACAATCTCGGACTTGGAAGTTCAGATTTCAATTCTGCAGATGTTGAACTTCTTACAAGGCTTACCAGGATAATGATATTTTCTCCGATAATACTTGGAGTAAGCAGCGTGTTTTCGGCAGGCATTCAGGTAAACAAACGATTTATTGTTCCTGCTTTGGCTCCACTTTTTTACAATATTGGAATCGTACTTGGCACGATAGTTACAGTTAAGTATCTTAATATGGGAATACCTGGGTTGGCGATAAGTGTCTGGGTAGGAACGATACTTCATCTGTTGGTACAAATCCCTCTGGCATATAGATTGAATCTTAAGTTTAGACCGTTGTGGGGACTATTTTCTGAAAATGTAGTAAAGGCAGTGAAGCTTTCTCTTCCAAGAGTTTTCGGACTGATTGGTGAGCAGGTAAGTATTTTTGTAAATACAATAATTGCAATCGGATTGGGTGCAGGGTCATTGAGTGCTTATAAATATGGAAGTAGCATCCATTTACTTCCTATTCATTTAATTGGATCTACTATTGCTATTGCGGCCCTCCCAACTCTATCTATTGAATATAACAAATTGAGAAAGGGAGAAAAATCGGATTATGCAATGCTGTTTGTTAGATCTGCTCAGCAGATACTATTCTTCATAATGCCCGCAATGGTATTCACATTGGTCCTCCGGTTACCGATTGTTCGTCTTGTGCTCGGAGCAGGAAACTTTGACTGGACCGATACTGTTGTAACCTCTTGGGTACTTGCACTATTTGTCTTTGCGATGTTTGGGGAATCTTTACTGGGATTGATAGTAAGAGCTTTCTATGCGATGAAAAATACCGTAACACCTGTAATCACATCCTTCATAAGTCTTGGGGTGAATATTCTTGGATCCATATATTTCACAAATTTCTTCAGCCATTATTATGACTGGAGACCGGTCTTGGAGAACATAAGAAACGAAGGAAGAACGGCATTAGTGGGATATTCACAGGAGATGATAAGATGGTTTACCACTCGAAACTCATCATTTTCTGCTGTGGGTGGATTGGCGTTGAGTGCTGGAATTGCGGTCATTTTGAATTGTATTATGCTAATGGTTATCCTTAATAGGAAGGTAAAAGTGATGACTTGGGATGGTTTTATAAAGCCATTCTTAAAGAAATTACTTGCCTCGGTGGTTATGTTTATTACCATGTACTACGTGTATCAGTGGTGGAATTTTAATCTTGATACGAGTACTGTATTATCAATTGTGGGACTGTTCTCGTTTGTTGGTGGAATAGGTTTTCTAGTATATCTTCTTGTAGCATTCACGATTGATATTAGAGAGATTTCGATTTTTATCGAATTATATAGACGTCTAAAAGGGAAGTTTAAATCTATAGAAATTCAGTAATCTGCCCGATTATTTATTCGATATATTAATGAGTAAACAAAAGGGTAAGAATATCCTGTTGTTATTTGGAAAAGTTATCGGAAGGTTGGCCCTGTTTATCTTGGGTATTTTCGGAATACTGTTCTTTACTATAGCTGTCTTAATTGCACGGTACAGACAGTGGGAGAGACAGGAGTTGGATTTCCTTTCTCAAATATCAAATCAAGAATACTCAAATATTGAGAAAGATACTATAGAGAAAGAACTTACTGAATTTCAGACGAGTAGGGTAGAGAAAGAAAACCTTCGACTTACAAGGGATGATTTCGAGATATTATTGATCAAGTCCTTCAATGAAGGTGGGAATAATGATATCGAAGCGGTGGAGATGGTTACTTTAAATAGAGCTTTTGATATCTATATTAAGACAGAAGGTTTTCCCTGGATGGTCGTGAGGGTGTGGCAGAGACAAGAGGGTGTACCTGATTTTGCTGTATTTGATGTGAAAGTTGGCCCAATATCTTTAAGTAAATTGTCCTGGGGATGGATCAGTTCAGAGTTTTCTAAAGGAGTCGGAGATGCGATGGATCTTGTACTTTCGGATAGTTTTGGAGGAAGAAAGATAAGCGAGCTTTATATTTTTGAAAATGGTATAAGAATAGTCGGAGTTATATATAAAGAATAATCTCAGTAAACTACGGAAACCGACATTAATGTGGTTAGATCCTGCGGGGCAGGACAAGTGTTGACAGTGAGTAGATATGGAAATATAATTGCTTTCTAGCAATCAAGAGTTTAGTATGCTAAATGTCGGGATTTAATATGTATCAAATCCCTCATTTGTAAGGAGCTTCGCGCTATTGAATAGCCTTACGGTAACAAATAATTTTTAAATTTCGTTTATATGTCAAAGAAGAAGATCTCAGTTGTTCCTCTAGGTGGAAGAGTATTAGTCAAACCCTTGGAGAAAGAAGAGACTACCGAAAGTGGACTAATAATTCCAGATACAGCGGAAAAGGAGAAACCTCAACAGGGAGAAATAATTGCATTGGGTACCGGAAAGATAGCGGATGATGGTAAAAAAATTGATTTCAACGTAAAAGTAGGGGACAAAATAATGTTTAAACAGTATGCTCCAGACGAATTGGAAATAGAAGGAGATACCTATTTGGTACTCGAGGAAAGTGATATTTTGGCCGTAATTAAGTAATAATTTTTTAGTAATACTAATATGTCAAAAGAAATAATTTTCGAAGAGCAAGCAAGAAAAAACCTTAAGGCTGGAGTAGATGAGCTTGCTAATACTGTCAAGGTAACACTTGGGCCAAAAGGTAGAAATGTAGCTTTATCGAGATCATTTGGTGGTCCTACTGTTACAAAAGATGGAGTAACCGTTGCTAAGGAAATTGAGCTTAAAGATCACCTGAAGAATATGGGTGCACAGATGATCAAAGAAGCGGCTACAAAGACAGCAGAGGTGGCGGGAGATGGTACAACCACAGCTACAGTGATTGCTCAGGCTATTGTGACTGAAGGTTTGAAAAACGTCACTGCAGGTGCGAATCCGATGGATTTGAAGAGGGGTATTGATAAAGGGGTAGATGTGGTGGTGGAAGAGATAAAGAAAAGTGCAAAAGATATCAAAACCAAAGAAAAGATTCAGCAGGTAGCAACTGTCTCAGCAAATAATGATGAAGAGCTAGGTGAGTTAATTTCTGAGGTAATGGAGAAGGTCGGAACAGATGGGGTCATAACGGTTGAAGAGTCAAAAGGTTTTGAGACAGAAGTAGAATATGTGGAAGGTATGCAGTTTGATAGGGGTTATGTAAGTGCATATTTTATTACCGATGCTGAAAAATTGGAGTGCGTACTTGAGGACGTAGAGGTTCTTATTACAGATAAGAAGCTCTCCACAGTACAGGATATCCAATCAATCGCAGAAAAAGTACTTCAAGTAACAAAGAAACCTCTGCTTATTATTGCGGATGATGTAGATAGTCAGGCACTAGCAACATTGGTTGTAAACAAGCTGAGGGGAGTATTAAACGTATGTGCAGTGAAAGCTCCAGGCTTTGGAGATAGAAGAAAAGAAATGCTTGATGATATTGCTATCCTCACTGGTGGGACCGTTATCTCAGAGGAAACCGGTAGGACGTTGGAATCGATTGAAGTATTGGATCTCGGACATGCAGAAAAAATCATAGTTGGGAAAGAGAATACCGTAGTAGTAGATGGAGCTGGTGAGAAGAAAGCAATCGATGGTAGGGTGGAGATTATTAAAAAGCAGATCGAAGAAACCACCTCAGATTATGATAAAGATAAGCTCAGAGAAAGGCTTGCAAAGCTTGCAGGTGGTGTTGCTGTCATAAAAGTAGGGGCAGCATCAGAGGTTGAGCTTAAGGAGAAGAAGGATAGGGTAGATGATGCACTGAATGCTACAAGGGCCGCTGTGGAAGAGGGTGTGGTGGCTGGAGGTGGACTTTCTTTGTTTGAAGCAAGGGAATCACTTGATAGCTTGAAACTCACGGGAGATGAGGCAACAGGGGTGAGAATTCTCAGAAAATCACTCGAATCACCTCTTATGCAGATTGCAGAAAATGCAGGCAAGGACGGTGCAGTCATTGCATCACAATGTGGAAAAGGAAAGGCATATGATGCAAGAAATGATAAGTTTGTGGACATGATTGAAGCAGGGATCATCGATCCTGCTAAGGTCACAAGGCTTGCACTTCAATATGGAGCTTCAGTAGCAACAATGCTTATTACTACAGAGGCAATGGTGGTAGAAGAGCCAGAGGAAAATAAACCAGTATCAATGCCAAATCCAGGAATGGATGGGATGATGTAAAGTCATTCAAGTTAACGGAAAAAGGAGGATTTCAGTCCTCCTTTTTTATTTACTTCTCCACTCTTTGTCTTTTCTTGTACGGTGGATTTTTTCGAGCTTTTTCTGCTGAGTTTGGAGCTTCAGGTATGTACCTTCAATTTTTTCCAGGAATTCTGGGTTATTCTTTGTAAAATATTCGAAGATAGCTATCCAATTTTCTATTCTTAATTCTGAGGGTTTCAGTTTGTAGGAAAATTTCTTTTGCTGGGCGAGGTTGTTTATTTTTTCTTTTCCTATAACCTTCCCAAAGCTATCTGAAATACTATGTTTTGTTTGATTATAGAAGTAGGTGACAAAATCTTTGAATGAATTTTGATATTCTTCTTCGATTCTAGGTTCTATCTTTTCAATCCTCATTAGTACAACACTTACATTTGGGACTGGAACAAAATCTTCAGATTTGAAATGATGAATAATGGTGACTTTGAAGTTTACTCCGACCAATATTGACATAAGAGACCGACTTATTAGGTGTTTGGCAGCATCCTCCTGAAAGAACAAATAAGTATCTGTGGGTGGATTTTTATCAAACACCAACTTCCGAACTATTTCCGAGGAACTCCTAAAAGGAATATTTGAAAATACTTTGTACTGGGAATCGAGTAGGGGGAATTCAAGAAAATCTTGGTTGATAATATCTAGCCGTTGATTTTCATGGAAACGATCAAGTAGCTTGGTATAGAGGT
>JBDRHV010000162.1:0-2954 GCA_043816465.1 bacterium
CCAGTTGACATCCTCTAGACCTACTTTCTCTTTTTTCTTTTTTTCTTTTTCTTAGACTCCTGAACGACAACGATGATTTGAGGCTGAGTTTTCTTGCTTCTTCTCTCACGTTTAGTTTTCGGTTTCTGTGGGGCTCCCAAAATTAAATCACTCATAGGATCCCTACCCTCACGACCACTTCTTGATTCACCTAATATGGCTTTATCCAGTGAAAAATCACCTCCACCTGCTTTTACATTCTTTCGTTTCTGACGATACTCCTCTTGAACCATGAACTTTGCGTGTTTCTTTTCCTGTTTGACTCTTTCCTCTCTTCTGATGAGGTTTATTTCGTTGCGGTAGGCATTTCTCTCTTGGGATGATTTTTGTACGCCTTCAACTCCAGATTTAACTTTTCCCTTGAGTTTGTCGAAAATACCCATATTACATAAGAAATGACTTAACATATTTAAGGTTTGTATAATATATTATAGGTATAGATACCCTTTAAATACATAAAATATAAGTTATCTATGGAGGAATATGTATTTATGTCCAACTCTGACTCGGATATTAAGAACCAAGTTCTAAGTGATTTTCTCTTTCACAGAAAACAGGCTATACGACTAAAGAACATGGGCCATTTTTCACTTGGGTTAAATGAACTAACAACTATCCTTTCAGGCACTCCACTTTCTTTTGAAAATTATGCTCAGGCTGATGAAATAATTGAGGAGATAAACAAAGTTAATATCGAAGTCAACGCGAACGCGCGTCCAGCACACACGCGAGCACGAAGGGAACACGAAAGGGAACGTTATAGACAAGGCCGATCTTTAGAGCTTTTCGATGATATGCTAAGACGGATTACGATCCTCCTTCAAGATGAAGGATACTTTGACATTATTTTAGGCAAGCAACGAAGCGGGATAATTCCTATTTCTAGTTTGGATGCTGAAAACAATAAACCCTCAGATGAGGCACTTCCCGAACGATTAGCGGAGGACATGGAATGACTATAGAACAAACCATAACCATGGAAGATCTTCCAGCGCGTCTACAGCAATATAAAAACGCGGGATTCTTTGAACCAGGATGGGATGTAGAGGACTACATGAGATTTGCGTGTGAGAATTATGGATGGGAAAACTTTCCGATCTGGGGTATCAAGGGGAGTAAGAAAAGCAATAGATTGATGTGGTATCTCTATTCCGTTTATCAAAATTGGGATCTTGTTCATAAATACATGATTATGCAACCACTTGAGTTAACCAAACTATTGAAGGATAAAGGTAGAATACCTATGATTGGATGGGACGATATTGCAGCGTGGTTTGATAGCCAGCTATACTTTGAAAACAGAACCCTTTACACCAAGGTTAAAAGGTGCTGGACTCTAATGCGAACCAAACTGAATGTATTCGCTTGCACACTACCAAGAAAAGACGAATTGGCACACTTCATATTGAACGATATTACGGGTGAAATATTCTGCAGCCCAAAACTATTCTATACTTACGATAGGTGGACCTGGGAGAAGAATCTTAAAGATCCTACCAAGGTCAGAAAAGTACCAGTAGCTATCTGTAGGAATAAACCATTTAATATGCTCGATGTCCCCACAAGCGAGTTTAAAATATACTGGAAGAGAAGAATGGGGTTAGCCGACATTGCAGCTAGTGACCTAGTAGCTGTCCTCGAGGAAGCCTTTGACGATACCCCTGAAAACCTAGAAATGACTGACTTGAACATACGCATACAGAAAATATCCGCACAGATAACAGCATCGAGAACACCTGAGAGTAGACAAAAGAGAGTGAAAGAACTCAAGGAACTGATGTCCTCTCATAGCGATTTATTGAGCGTTTAAACGCTAATCTATACACACTATTAATTACTTAATAACGTGCGGGTTATGACTTTTTCAAAAAAAATCTACAAGCCAATGAGGCAAAAACAGAGCATAATATGAGGCTCTTTTATCTTGCGAGCAAATAATAGTGCCTATTTTGGGTTAAGATTAATGTGGGTTAGAAAATCTGAAACGCCCATTTGCTCCACTTCAGCTAAACTGGAGCATGGAAAGCCTTATTTTGTTCATAAACACAGTAATCTGAGGTGAATCTATGGCAAAGGGAGTGCCTAAGAGAGATGGTTCTGGTAGAGGTCGTCGCACCAATCTTGGTCGCGGTGGCTGTAAAGAAACACGCTCAAAAGGTAGAGGAAGACGTTAAGCGTGCGTGCATGAAACACTTTATAGGGATTAGCTGAACATTCTCTATTGGTGGCATAATGTACAAGTGGATCATAGGTGTTTTAGCATTATATGTTTTGACTAGGTCTCGTACTAATGTTTCTAGTGCTGCGCTTGCCAGTCTGGGCGTTGTAACAGATTCAAGATTTATAACTATTTTACCAACCTCGCTTTTACCTGATGTTGAGATAACTGGTATACAAGTTCTTGAGGATCCTGTTGTAGTAGGTACGTTTGCTAAGGTCTGGGTCCATCTAAAAGCCAATGCTCCATCTCCTCCGATATTAGGAGACTTCTGCAGGATCATCGATAATGATACGGAAGTTATTGTGGGTGTTAAAAAGAACTGGACCCTAGTGACTACAGGTGATGAGTGGATTGCTAAGTACGATGGGATTGACGATTGGAATACTACCATGCCTAACAAGACTTGGAATCTAAGAATTGAAGCAGGTACAAACTGAGGGGATTTAATGTCTTATCAGGCATTAGGAACAGTAACAGATATAGAACATATAGAGATAACATCTACACAAAGACCGAAGACGAATTGGCTGTTGTTGGGAGCTATAGGTCTTGGTGCATTGTTATTTCTCACTCGCAGGGGTCCAAAAGTAGTTGTGGTTAAAGGGTAGCTATTAACGCATATCAGAGCAAACGTTAAGAATAAGCTTAACCTACCTTTTATAGGCGTAAATAGTTGTTAATCAACCGTAAAAGG
>JBDRHV010000163.1:0-4077 GCA_043816465.1 bacterium
CAAATGTTTTATCTTGAAGTTCTTCTGTTAGCTTTTTCAACTCTTTAGCTGACCTCTCTATTAGGCGCAAATCACTAACCTCCCACCACACACTTTTTGTTGGAAAGATCACTATACCAGTTTCTTCACTGATAAGTCCTACATGATTTCCGTAGGTTTTTATGTACTCACCAACGCTAAATTCTAGGCCTGAGAATTTCTGTTTTGCTTGTAGTGCTACTCCTCTCCCCATAACGGCAGCACCATTTTTCTTTACAAAACCATTGGTGGTGACTACTTTGTAGTCTGACTGAATTTTCCATAAGTTACCGTATTGTGTCTTCACCATCCTCTTCGCCTCTCAGCAATCTAGCGATTTTTACATACACATGTACATCCTGCAGCCTCATGTTCACATTCTCTACTTGTCCTTCGTAGCCTTGTGAAAGCATCCAAAGTGCTGCATCTAATTGTTTTAGGGCATAAACTATAGCAATTACAATAGGATTGCCCACATCAAGGTTTGGGTAATTCCTAAGTATAGAGGCCACACGTTTGAAATTTCCTAATGGATCCCCTCCCTTGGCATAATCAGAATTTTTTCTACTATGTAAGTCAAGCTCTTCCAAGGTAAGAGTTATAAACCCTGGATGGCCATGAGGAAATCGTCTCCTTACTATTTCTTCTACTTGTTCTAACTCTTTGTCAATCATTATCGTGTAATACCCACTGAAATAGAAAATGTTTGTGGTGCTGCTGATTTTGAAGCAGTAATTTCAATATCAGCAGTGGTATTTCCCATAGCAGGAATGGTAACTTTGGCAGGAGCAGCCACATCAATCTCAGGATCTATTGGAGAGACTTGTGTAACAAAATTGACTTCTATTCCATTGCTAGCTGCATTTGTAAGTGTTATTGTTACTGTGCGAGTGTCTGTAGGATAAAATAAATCTCCTGGACCTCCAATTGTAAAAGAAGAAGGTGACACTGAAATTGGCTCTGTAACCGTTGTTTCTCCTGTTATCGTTATGATTGTGTAAGCCGCAAAAACTACCCCTGCAGCAAAAATAGTAATTATAGGAACTAAAATCCAAATAGGGGTTATTTTCCACAGTTTTCTAAATGATTTCATTTCAACACCTCTTTCAAACTATGGCATCAATGAGTCCCCAGGCAACTGCTTCCTCAGCACTTAGCCATACATCAGTTTTAGATATGAGGGTATTTACTTCTTCAAGGGTGTGTCCACTACGCTCTGCAAGAATAGTAGAAAGCATGTCATTAACTTTTCCCATCTCTTCTGCCTCTTCCTTTGCGCTAGACGCTTTTGCTTGTTCAAACATCTTGAAAACAGACACCTCATGTATCAACAAACGAGTATGTCTAGTAGCAAGCCTAACATCGGCAGCCTGCATGATAACTGCAGCTGCACTGGCAGCATAACCCCTTGCCTCAGCGATTACAGAGATTCCATGTTGCTCTCTGGCTCTCATGATGGTGTCGTGAATAGCCATTGCAGCATAAACTGAGCCACCAGGACTTGTAATCAAAAGGGTAATGGGTTCGCTTGAAGATTCATCAACCATCAATTCAATTAAGCCGCACACTTTCTGTGCGGTGTTATCAAAAATATCTTCATCGATGAAGATTGTGCGGTTGTGAAAAAGTTTCCAATCTATGTATTCATCCATCGTACTGGGTGAAAAAATTACTCTATCATCCATTTTATCTATCCTTTCTTCTCTTGTTCTGCTCTATGCACATGATTATAGTGCATCATTGCCTGTGTGTAAAATTGAAATCTCTTGCGGCAATGAATGCATGTGTACATCTCATCTTTCTTGGTCATCTTTGTTGTCTTCTTTCTTTCTCATCAGGTTATAGTTTATTATACTCTGGCATGTAAAAACATGGGGCTTTCTATAGTGCTTGGAAGATGGTTTGTTCATTCCTTTGATAATTATCCTTCTTCTCTGTTTCCTGCCAGGACTATGCTTCATCAGTCTTGCCTCTAGCACTCCGTCTATATGCCAGTACCGTGTTTGCCCTGATCATCAAAAACTTTTCTCCATCTTCAATAATAGGTTGTATGGGATACAAGTCTTTGTTATAGATTATGATATCTCCAGCCTGAATATCTGAGGACACTCTGTGTCCAAATGCAATTGCTCCCAATCCAACTGCCATAACCTCTGCTTCTGCAAGACTCGGAGCAATTTCTGTGGGAAGTA
The DNA here is from genome assembly GCA_043816465.1 of bacterium. GTDB lineage: Bacteria > Patescibacteriota > Dojkabacteria > SC72 > JAFGCJ01 > JBDRHV01. Next base: position 2,211 of record JBDRHV010000163.1, read on the forward strand.
TCACCCCTCCTTTTGATTGCTCCTGATAGGGAATCTCCCTGATTATGACTGAATCACTCGTTGGTACTAAATCCATGTCTCTCTCCTTTCTTGCTCTTCTTCTGGTGGCCCAAATTTTCTGAGCCACAAATTGATATGTGGTCTACCTTCTATTATACCCTCAGTTGCTGAAAAAGGCTCCCATCCGTCTTCCAGTAGTTTATTAGCATCTATCATACCGATATCATTCATTATATCGCAAATTTCATATTCCCAAAATTCCTTAATCTTTGCCATCTTTCAAGTATGCTAATTTGTCTTTCAAGCTCCTCCTTATTGTATTTATTTCCTTCGCTGAAACACCCATGCGTTGGATCTCTGATATATTATACCCGCCAAGGAAAAAAGCTACAAAGGCTTTTTCCATAGGATCCAAATTCAAATCTTGGATTGGAAATTCCTCATAATCTGGGGACGGAAATACATCATAAAAATCTTGTATTGGTACTCCAGCTGGATGCCTACCTGATTTGTACATTAAAGTTCTGATTGTATTTATCATTACTGCATGTAAATAGGTGTGGAAAGATATTTGTTTGCTGGGATCAAAGTGTTGTGCGGCCTTGATGATTGAAAAACGAAGCTCTTGTGCAATATCATCATATGACTCACCATTAATGGTAAATCCTTGCATCATCTTGTGAACCTTTGGCTCCCATTGCTCTAACAAAGCATTGTTAATCTCCAATAGAATACTTCTTCTTTCTTATAGTTTTCTTCTTTTTAATGTCAGGTCTCCTGGACACCCTTCTTATTTTAGGAGCATCTCCCTCTAACATTTCAGTATCAGCTTTAGAATCCTGCTGCATTAATTCTCCCTTGTGGACTGGATTTCCAACATGAGCTTCAAAATTTGGGAGCATATTTCTTTTCTTTGCATTAACAATTAGAGACTCCATCTGCTTTTGGGCCCAAGTCATATCAGCAGCATTTCCCTGTAAACCGATTATTAAAGTATACTGATATACTCCTGGTTGGAACTTTGTCACCTTGCCAATCTTATCTTTTTTCTCTTCTGTCATTTTTCCTTTATGTTTTGTATTTATCTATTATAACTCTTCTGAAATGAAAAGTAAATAAAGTTCTAGGAACGATGTGTAATGCGTCCCTTGGTTAAATCGTAAGGAGAAAGCTCAACCAAGACCATATCTCCGACTGTAATCTGAATATGATTGGTGCGAATTCTGCCAGATAGATATGCCAGCACTTCGTTTCCCCCACCTATTTCCACTTTGAACATGGCTTCTGGGAATGACTGTCTGACAATTCCCTCCACTATTAGTTTTTCTTTCTTATTTGTTTTTTCTGGCACTTTTCAGTTTGCTCCCCAAGCCCTTGCATTCATTGCTGCAGTACATAAACTGTGTTCCTTCTTGTATAGCTTTTTTGTATAAGAATTTTCTTATTGTGTGTGGACGATTACAAAAATCACATTTGATTATGATAAAGTAGAAATCTCTTTTGCATTCTCCAGGACATGACTTTTGATTGTTTGGAGTAGGTCTAGAGCAGACAGGGCAGATTCTAATCAGGGATGTGCGTATTGCCCTTGTAGGAAGGTTGGCTTCTCTAAGGATCTTGGAAACCCATTGTTTGGTTTTTCCTATACTGTTTCCTATTCTCTCCTCTGTCCAATCACCATGCTGCTTGCGCAGTTCAATAATTTGCTCCCTAGCTCCCATTACTTCCCTTGATATATTATACTAAGATTCCAGGAAAATTTTACCAAGCAATAAGAGTTCTCCAAGCCCCATCAGCATACATTTGAATTTTATTATCAAAAGTATTTATATACATAAGACCTTCTGCTCCAACAGGATCTCCAGTT